>NZ_JASCON010000061.1:0-32397 GCF_029959585.1 Pseudomonas sp. PS02302 | reverse complement strand
ACGCAGGGGCGTCGCGGCCTCTATAGGCGTTAGCGCGTGTTCAAAGTCTCGCGAGCTAGAGCCAAACAAGGCGAAAAGACCTGAGGAAGCGGAGTTTACAAAACGTAAATGAGCATTCCGAAGGTCTTTTCAACGCCGTTTGGCCGACGCGCAGCAGACTTTGAGCAGGTGCTTAGGCCTCGGCGGTGCGGTCGAGCAGGTACTGCACCAGCAGCGGGACCGGACGACCGGTGGCGGCCTTGTCCTTGCCGCCGCTGATCCAGGCGGTACCGGCCACGTCCAGGTGCACCCAGGGATAGGCCTTGGCGTAGCGCGCCAGGAAGCAGCCGGCGGTGATGGTGCCGGCCTTGGGGCCGCCGATGTTGGCCATGTCGGCGAAGGGACTGTCCAGCTGCTCCTGGTACTCGTCGTGCAGCGGCAGTTGCCAGACGCGGTCGTCGGCGCGATCGCCGGCCTGCTTGACCTGGTCGATCAGGGCGTCGTCGTTGCCCATCAGGCCCGAGACCAGCGAACCCAGCGCGGTGATGCAGGCGCCGGTAAGGGTGGCGATGTCGATCACCGCCTTGGGCTGGAAGCGCTCGGCGTAGGTGAGGGTGTCGCACAGCACCAGACGGCCTTCGGCGTCGGTGTTGAGGATCTCGATGGTCTGGCCGCTCATGCTGGTGACGATGTCACCCGGACGGGTGGCGGTGCCGCTGGGCATGTTCTCGGCCAGGGCCAAGAGGCCCACCACGTTGATCGCCGGCTTGAGCTCCATGAGGGCGCGGAAGGTGCCCAGGACGCTGGCGGCGCCGCACATGTCGTACTTCATCTCGTCCATGCCGGCGCTCGGCTTGATGCTGATGCCGCCGGTGTCGAAGGTGATGCCCTTGCCGACCAGGGTGTAGGGCTGGGCATTCTTGGCGCCGCCCCGGTACTGCAGCACCACCAGGCGCGGCGGCTGGGCGCTGCCCTGGGCCACGGCGAGGAAGGAGCCCATGCCCAGTTCGCGCATCTTCTTCTCGTCGAGCACCTCGACGGAGAGCCCGGCGTCCTTGAACTGCTTGCCCAGGGCCTTGGCCTGATCGGCCACATAGACCGGATTGCAGATGTTCGGCGGCAGGTTGCCGAAGTCCTTGGCGTAGGCGGTGCCATGGGTGATCGCCAGGGCATGGGCCAGGGCGCGTTCGGCTTCCGGCTGGGAGGCCTTGGTGGTGACCAGGGTCAGCTTCTTCAGCGGCCGCGGCTCGGCCTTCTTGCTCTTGAAGCGATCGAAGACGTAGTCGCCGTCGGCCAGGGTCTCGGCCAGCAGGCGCAGGCGGGCATAGCCGTCGCGATTCTTGACCGGCACATCGCCGAGGGCGATGGCGGCGTCGCTGCCGCCCAGGCTCTTGAGCACGCTCAGGGCGCCGCTGGTCAGTTTGCGGTACTGGCGGTCGGACAGCCCTTCGCTGGCGCCGCTACCCACCAGCAGCACGCGCTCGGCCTTGAGGCCGGGCAGGTTGGTCAGTAGCAGGGTCTGGCCGGCCTTGCCGGCGATGTCGCCGCGCTTGACGGCCGCGCTCAGGGCGCCGGAAGTGGCAGCGTCCACGGCGCTGGCTGCTGCGTCGAGCGCACCGCCTTCACCGACGGCCACGACCAGCGTGGCGGTTTTCAGGGTTTCCGGACGAGCGTTTTTGACGACGAATTCCATTAGGAGAAGCTCCCCAAGACAAACACATGAGTTCGCAGGATATAATGCGGGGCTTTCGCCAGGGCCTTTCCCGGCGATCGGCCTTCAACGGGTGGGCCTTGCAACGCAAGCCATGCAGCCGAGCTAGTGTGAGCGTTCGCGCCAGAGCCTGACAACCCTGGAGAATCCTGTTTGATCGTCTTCCGCTATCTGTCTCGAGAAGTTCTCACCACCCTCGGTGCGGTCAGTGCCGTGCTGCTGGTGATCATCATGAGCGGCCGCTTCATCAAGTACCTGGCCCAGGCGGCCCAGGGCCTGCTGGATCCGGGTGTGCTGCTGCTCATCATGGCCTACCGCATTCCGGGCTTCCTGCAGCTGATCCTGCCGCTGGGGCTCTTTCTCGGCTTCCTGCTGGCCTATGGCCGACTGTACCTGGACAGCGAGATGACGGTGCTCACCGCCACCGGCCTGAGTCCGCGCCGCCTGCTGGCCTACAGCATGGCGCCCGCCGCGCTGGTGGCGCTGGTGGTTGCCTGGCTGAGCCTGTCGCTGGCGCCCCTGGGCGTGCAGAAGGTCACTACCATCCTCAACCAGCAGGACGCCATGACCGAGTTCGACACCCTCGAACCCGGCCGCTTCCAGTCGCTGCGGGACAATTCTCGGGTCACCTACACCGAGCGCCTGTCGGCGGATCGCAGCCAGCTGGGCGGCGTCTTCATTTCCGAGCGCAACACCTCCGCCGTGGGTGGCAAGGACCGTGGCGTGGGCGTGCTGGTGGCCGACACCGGCCGGCAGGAAATCCACCCGGACGGCAGTCGCTACCTGATCCTGCAGAACGGCTTCCGCTACGACGGCGTCCCCGGCCAGGCCGACTACCGCGCGGTGCAGTACGACACCTATGGCGTGCTGCTGCCCAAGCCCGCGGTCAGCGAGGACATCAGCGAGCGTGACGCCGTCACCACCGGCGAACTCATGCGCAGCAACGAGCTGCAGTATCGCGGCGAACTGCAATGGCGGCTGTCGCTGCCGATCCTGGTGTTCATCGTGACCCTCATCGCCGTGCCGCTGGCCAAGGTCAATCCGCGCCAGGGCCGCTTCCTCAAGCTGCTGCCGGCGATCCTGCTGTACATGGCCTACCTGTCGCTGCTGATCGCCGCCCGCGGCGCCCTGGACAAGGGCCGCCTGCCACCGGCCATCGGCCTGTGGGGCGTGCACCTGCTGTTCTTGGTGCTCGGCCTGCTGCTGGCCTTCTGGGAACCGCTCAAGGCGCGTCTGCGCGGTCACAAGCCGGGGGTAGCGGCATGAACAAGCTCGACTGGTACATCGGGCGCACGGTCTTCGTCAGCATCCTCGCGGTGCTGGGCGTGATCGTCGGTCTGGCCCTGCTGTTCGCTTTCATCGACCAGCTCGGCGACTTCGACGACAACTACGGCGTCGCCGAGGCGCTCAAGTTCGTCCTCCTGACCTCGCCGCGGCGCGCCTACGAGATGCTGCCCATGGCCGCGCTCATCGGTTGCCTGATCGGCCTGGGCACCCTGGCCAGCAGCAGCGAGCTGATCGTGATGCGCGCCGCCGGTGTTTCCCTGGGGCGCATCGTCTGGGCGGTGATGAAGCCGATGTTCGTGCTGCTCATCGCTGGCATTCTGGTCGGCGAATACGTGGCGCCCTGGTCGGAAAACCTGGCGCAAAGCGGCCGTGCCCTGGCGCAGAGCGCCGGCAAGGCACAGAGCTCGCGCCATGGCCTCTGGCATCGGCAGGGGCACGAGTACACCCACGTCAACGCGGTGCAGCCCAACGGCCTGCTGCTGGGCGTGACGCGCTACGAATTCGACGACAATCGCCACCTGCTGCAATCCAGCTTCGCCCAGCGCGGCATCTATCGCGGCGATCACTGGGAACTGGAAAACGTCAGCATCACCGACTTCGGCAATCGCCAGACCAGTATCCGCCAGGAGCCCAAGGTGATCTGGAACGTCGAGCTGACGCCGCAGGTGCTCGACACCGTGATCATGGAGCCGGATGCGCTGTCGATTTCCGGACTGTGGTGGTACATCCACTACCTGGCCGATCAGGGACTGAGCAATAAGAGCTACTGGCTGGCGTTCTGGTCGAAGATCTTCCAGCCGCTGGTGACCGCCGCCCTGGTGCTGATGGCGATCTCCTTCATCTTCGGTCCGCTGCGTTCGGTGACCCTGGGCCAGCGGATCTTCACCGGGGTGATCATCGGCTTCGCCCTGCGGATCTTCCAGGATCTGCTCGGGCCATCCAGCCTGGTGTTCGGCTTCTCGCCGCTGCTGGCCGTGCTGGCACCGGCGCTGCTCTGCGCCGTGGCCGGGGTGCTGTTGCTGCGCCGGGCCGGCTAGGGCCGCCCGGCGGCGCCGCTCGCTAGGCGGCGCCCTTGCTCGCTGCCGGCTGCGGCTGCAACCAGCCGGCGTGCGCTTCGCAGAAGTTCAGGATCCGCTGCACCCGGCGGATCTGATCCCGATGGCGGCATTCGCCCACCACGGTACGCACCAGCAGATCGACGTTCTGCATGTGGATCAGGCGCAGATCCGTGCTCATGTCGGGGCAGGCTTCCATCTCGTCCATGCGCGTCTCGCAGCGCGAGAGCAGTCGCTCGATGAAGGCCGGGGAGAAGCGGGCGGGGGTCTGAGCCGTTTCCAGGTCCTTGACCGCCACCTGGGAGAGGGGGGAGAGCGTTTCCATGCGCAAGATCTCGCGTCCGTATCGATGTCTTACTATTGCATGCTTTGCCCCTGAGTTTCAGCTGCCGGTGGTCAGCTGGCTATCCGGTCATTTGCGGGGCTCAGCGCGGATGTCCGGGCGCTTCTGTCGCCACGTCGAGCAGCGCTGACCGCGCCTTAAGATAAGACTGCTTCTGCTGCAAGTCGGCCGGATGGTCGATGGTGAGCCCGGCCAGATAGCGCTGCCAGGCGGCCAGATAGGCCTTCTGCGCATTGCGCAGCAGCCGATCCTGGCCGGCGGGTAACTGGCCCGTGGCATGCGTCTCTTCGGCAGCGGCCTGCATCTGGCAACTGCTCAGCCGCTGACGAAAGTCCGCCAGCCGCGCCTGTTCGCCCGCGAGACGGGCGTTGTTGCCATGCAGTACCAGCAATTCGCAGCCATAGAGGGCGCTGTGCAACCGGGCCTGCAGGGTCCAGCTGGGGGAGCGATTCAGGTCGACACCCGTGCCAGTCGGCCGAGCCGGTTGCTGCATGGCGCAGCCTTGCAGTCCCAGCAAGAGGACGATCAGCAATGGAGCGGTTCGCCTCATACCTGGCCTGTGATAAGCAAATCGAGAATCCCAGCCTACTGGTAGCGTTCCCATTCGTGATACTTGTCCATCAGGTAATTCCCGACTGGCTGCCGCTTCTGGCAGTCCTCACCGCTCAGCGGACTCGGCTCGCAGAGCGGGCCGGCATCGCTGTAGTGACTGCAGCCGGACAGCAGTAGCGCAAGGCCAAGCAATATCCATTTCAAAAGGCATCCTTCCCTACGCTGAAAGCGGGAGTGTGGTGATCAGGAGCGTGCCTGATGGATGGGAGTCGGCGTATTCGCAAAGGTACAAAAACCGCAATTAGCGCAAGGCTGCATACCATGAAAATTCGTCCAATCGGTATCCCTTGACCGTCCTGCTGCCGGGGTAACCTATCCTTCCTGCCCAAGGTAGAGGCCGTCATGCAACTGAGCGACATTCCATTCGGTACCACTGACTGGTCGAAAATCGAGCCTGTAGTCCATGCGGGAGCGAGCGGCTCAGCGCTTTGGCGTACCTGCCAGTTTGGTGCAATACGGGTCCGCATGGTCGAGTACAGTGAGGGTTACCTTGCCGATCACTGGTGCAGCAAGGGCCATATTCTACTTTGCCTGGAGGGTCGGCTGGATACCGAGCTGGCCGATGGCCGCCTCTTCACCCTGACCGCTGGCATGAGCTACCAGGTGGCAGACAATGCAGAGGCTCACAGATCCTCGACCGCTACTGGCGCCAGATTGTTCGTCGTGGATTGAGGCTTGTATAGAGGCCGCGACCAGGGTGCGCCAGGCACAAAAAAACCGCCTCAAGGGGCGGTTTCTTCAGTTTCCATGCCTCTCAGCAGCGGCCTGGAAGGTACAACTTGGTGCCCCGGGGGAGACTCGAACTCCCACTCCTTTCGGAAACGGATTTTGAATCCGCCGCGTCTACCGGTTCCGCCACCGGGGCAATGGCGGCGGAGTATAGGGACGCGGGCAGGCCCGGTCAATCCAAAGTGCTTTGGTGAAAAAGGTCGCTTCCGGTAAGCTGTGCGGCCTTTCGAGATCTACCTGCCATGCACGTCGCCGACTTCCATTTCGACCTTCCCGAATCCCTCATCGCCCGTCATCCGCTGGCCGAGCGCCGCGGCAGTCGATTGCTGGTGCTCGACGGCCCCAGCGGTGAGCTGAGTCATCGCCACTTCGCCGATCTGCTGGGTTATCTGCGATCCGGCGACCTGATGGTGTTCAACGACACCCGGGTAATACCGGCGCGGCTGTTCGGCCAGAAGGCCAGTGGCGGCAAGCTGGAGATCCTGGTGGAGCGGGTGCTGGACGAAGAGCGGGTGCTGGCCCATGTGCGGTCCAGCAAGTCGCCCAAGCCAGGCAGCCGCATCCTCATCGACGGCGGCGCCGAGGCCGAGATGGTGGCGCGCCACGAGGCGCTGTTCGAATTGAAATTCGCCGAGCCGGTGCTGCCGCTGCTGGAGCGGGTCGGTCACATGCCGCTGCCGCCCTATATCGACCGGCCCGACGAAGCCGAGGATCGCGAGCGCTACCAGACCGTCTATGCGCGCAATGCTGGCGCCGTGGCCGCGCCCACCGCCGGATTGCACTTCGACGAGCCGCTGCTGGAGGCCATCCGCGCCAAGGGCGTGGCGACCGCCTTCGTCACCCTGCACGTTGGTGCCGGCACCTTCCAGCCGGTGCGGGTCGAGCGCATCGAAGACCACCATATGCACCGCGAGTGGCTGCAGGTCGACCCGGCCGTGGTGGATGCCGTGGTCGCCTGCCGCGCCCGGGGTGGCCGGGTGATCGCCGTCGGCACCACCAGCGTGCGTTCGCTGGAAAGCGCCGCCCGCGACGGCGAGCTCCAGGCCTTCGCCGGCGAAACGGACATCTTTCTCTATCCCGGTCGACCCTTCCACGTGGTCGATGCGCTGGTGACCAACTTCCACCTGCCCGAGTCGACCCTGCTGATGCTGGTGTCGGCCTTCGCCGGTTACCGCCAGACCATGGCCGCCTATGCCACGGCCGTGGCCGAGGGCTATCGCTTCTTCAGTTATGGCGACGCCATGTTCATCACCCGCAATCCCGGGGCCCAGGGCCCGGAGAGCTGATATGAGTTTCATGAATTTTGAACTGCTGGCCACCGAGGGCAAGGCCCGTCGCGGTCGCCTGACCTTTCCCCGCGGCGTGGTCGAGACCCCGGCCTTCATGCCGGTCGGTACCTACGGCACGGTCAAGGGCATGCTGCCCGACAGCGTCGCCGACATCGGTGCCCAGATCATCCTCGGCAATACCTTCCATCTCTGGCTACGGCCGGGGACCGAGGTGATCCAGCGCCACGGCGACCTGCATGACTTCATGCAGTGGCAGGGGCCGATCCTTACCGATTCCGGCGGCTTCCAGGTGTTCAGCCTGGGCGCGCTGCGCAAGATCAAGGAAGAGGGCGTCTACTTCGCCTCGCCGGTGGACGGCGCCAAGGTCTTCATGGGTCCCGAGGAATCCATGGCGGTGCAGCGCGCCCTGGGCTCGGACATCGTGATGATCTTCGACGAGTGCACTCCCTATCCGGCGGACTTCGACACCGCGCGCCGCTCCATGGAGCTGTCGCTGCGCTGGGCCAAGCGCTCCCGCGAAGCCCATGGCGACAATCCCTCGGCGCTGTTCGGCATCGTCCAGGGCGGCATGCACGAAGAGCTGCGCCTGAGATCCCTGGAAGGGCTGGAAGGCATCGGCTTCGACGGCTACGCCATCGGCGGACTGTCGGTGGGTGAGCCCAAGGAAGAGATGATCCGGGTGCTGGACTTCCTGCCACCGCACCTGCCGGCGGACAAGCCACGCTACCTGATGGGCGTGGGCAAGCCGGAAGACCTGGTGGAAGGCGTGCGCCGTGGCGTCGACATGTTCGATTGCGTGATGCCCACCCGCAACGCCCGCAACGGCCATCTGTTCATCGACACCGGTGTGCTAAAGCTGCGCAACGCCGTGCACCGTCACGACGAGACGCCGCTGGATCCCACCTGCGACTGTTACACCTGCAAACATTTCTCCCGGGCCTATCTGCACCATCTGGATAAATGCGGGGAAATGCTGGGGAGTATGCTGAATACGATCCACAACCTGCGGTATTACCAGCGCGTGATGGCCGGTTTGCGCCAGGCTATCCAAGAGGGTAAATTGGCCGACTTTGTGGACGCCTTCTATGCTCGGCGCGGCCTGCCTACGCCGCCGCTCGACCGCTGAAAGCCCCTGTCCGATCGTCCAGGCGAAACGGCGCTCGCGCGTCCTTTGCCGGGTGCGTGAGCGGGGTCCCGAAGCGGTCGGAACGGCTGCGAGCGACCCCCGGCATCTCTTCTTTTTCCGTCATCCAACTCTGCAAGGAGTAGTGCAATGAGTTTTCTGATTTCCACGGCCCAGGCCCAGGAAGCTGCCGCGCCGGCCGCCAACGCTGCACCGGGAGGTGAATACATTCAGTTCATCTTCCTGATCGGCTTCGTGGTGATCTTCTATTTCCTGATCTGGCGTCCCCAGGCCAAGCGCACCAAGGATCACAAGAACCTGATCGGCGGCTTGCAGAAGGGTGACGAAGTGGTGACCACCGGTGGTATCGCCGGCCGCATCAACAAGGTCACCGACGAGTTCGTGGTGCTGGAAGTGTCCGACAACGTCGAACTGAAATTCCAGAAGGGCGCCATCGCCGCGACCCTGCCGAAAGGCACCCTGAAGGCGCTCTGAGCCTTCCTCAATCTAGCTAACACCGGGGCGCGCAAGGCGCCCCGCCTTTATCTCGGGCGGTGTCATGCTCAACAAATATCCCCTCTGGAAGTACCTGCTGATCCTGGCCGTACTGGTCGTGGGCGCCATCTATTCGGTTCCTAATCTGTACCCCGACGATCCGGCCCTGCAGATCAGCGCTTCCAGCACCGAACGCGCGGTGACCCCCGCCGAGGTCCAGCGTGTAGACGCGGCCCTGGCGCAGGCGAAGCTCGCCGTGAAGTCCAGTGATCTCAACGCCAATGGCAGCCGGGTGCTGATCCGCCTGACCCGCGCCGACGATCAACTGCCGGCCCAGGAAGTGGTCCGGCGTACCCTCGGCGACGACTTCGTGGTCGCCCTGAACCTGGCTCCTACCACGCCGCAGTGGCTGCGCAAGCTGGGCGCCAGCCCCATGAAGCTAGGCCTGGACCTGTCCGGCGGTGTGCACTTCCTGCTGGCGGTTGACATGGACAAGGCCGTGGATGCGCGCCTGAAGGTCTATGACAACGAGGTCAAGACCCTGCTGCGCCGCGAGAAGGTGCGCTATCGCAGCATGCCCGACCAGAACGGTGCCCTGCAGCTCGGCTTCACCGACGCCGCCGACCTGCAGCAGGCGCAGAGCCTGATCCGCAAGAACTACAGCGATTTCGAGCTGACCACCGATACCCGGGGCGACCTGCAGGTGCTGCGTCTGCAGCTGACCGAGGCCAAGCTGCGCGAGATCCGCAACTATGCCGTTACCCAGAACCTGACCACGGTGCGCAACCGGGTCAACGAACTGGGCGTGGCCGAGCCGCTGGTGCAGCGTCAGGGCGCCGACCGTATCGTGGTCGAGCTGCCGGGCGTGCAGGACACCGCCGAAGCCAAGCGCATCCTCGGCAAGACCGCCAACCTGGAATTCCGCCTGGCCGCCAGCGCGGACACCCCGCGCGCTTCCACCGAGAGCTTCGAATTCCGCGAGCCCGGTCGCCCGGCGGTGCCGCTGGAGCGTAACGTCATCATCACCGGTGACCAGGTCACCGACGCCTCGGCCAGCTTCGACGAAAACGGCCGGCCCCAGGTCAACATCCGCCTGGACGGCCATGGCGGCGACCTGATCAACCGCGCTACCCGCAGCAACGTCGGCCGCAGCATGGCCGTGGTGTTCATCGAGCAGCGTCCGGTTACCCGCTACACCACCCAGACCGTGGATGGCGTGCAGAAGGAAGTGGCGGTGCCCGGCTTCGAGGAAGAGCGGCGCATCATCAGCCTGGCGACCATTCAGTCGGCCCTGGGCAACAGCTTCCGCATCACCGGCCTGAACGGCTCGGGCGAGGCCTCGGAACTGGCGCTGCTGCTGCGCGCCGGTGGCCTGGCCGCACCCATGTACTTCGCCGAGGAACGCACCCTCGGCCCGAGCCTGGGCGCCGACAACATCGAGAAGGGCATCGATGCCTCGCTGTGGGGCATGGCCTTCGTCTCGCTGTTCCTGATCGCCATCTACCGCTTCTTCGGGCTGCTGGCGACCATCGCCCTGGGCTTCAACATGGTGCTGCTGATGGCGCTGATGTCCATCCTGCATGCCACCCTGACCCTGCCGGGTATCGCCGGTATCGTCCTGACCATGGGCCAGGCGGTGGACGCCAACGTACTGATCTTCTCGCGGATCCGCGAAGAGATCGCCAACGGCATGCCGATCCAGCGCGCCATCCATGAGGGCTTCAGTCGCGCCTTCACGGCGATCCTGGACTCCAACCTGACGACCCTGCTGGTGGGCGCCATCCTGTTCGCCATGGGCACCGGGCCGGTCAAGGGCTTCGCCGTGACCATGTCGCTGGGTATCTTCACCTCCCTGTTCACCGCCATCTTCGTGACCCGTGCCATGGTCAACCTGATTTATGGCGGCCGGAACGTCAAGAAGCTGTGGATTTGAGGACGCGGCGATGAAAAAGACCATCAACTTCATGGGCGTACGCAATATCGCGTTCGCCATCACCGCGCTCCTGACCGTTCTGGCGTTGTTAAGCTGGTTCTACAAGGGGCTTAACTTCGGCCTGGATTTCACCGGCGGTACCCTGATCGAGCTGCGCTACGAGCAGCCCGCCGACCTCGGCAAGATTCGTCAGGAATTGCAGGGCGCCGGCTTCGGCGAAGCCGTGGTGCAGAGTTTCGGCGCCACCACCGATGTGCTGGTACGGATGCCGGGTGACGATCCCCAACTGGGCCAGCAGGTGACCGGCGCACTGCAGAAGGCGAGCACCGAGCGCTTTTCCCTGACCCGCACCGAGTTCGTCGGTCCGCAGGTAGGCGCGGAGCTGCGTGACCAGGGCGGCCTGGGCATGCTGCTGGCCCTGGGCGGGGTGCTGCTCTACGTGGCCTTCCGCTTCCAGTGGAAGTTCGCCGTGGGCGCCATCGTTTCGCTGGTGCACGACGTGGTGGTGACCCTGGGTCTGTTGTCGTTCTTCCAGATCACCTTCGACCTGACGGTGCTGGCGGCGGTCCTGGCCATCATCGGCTACTCGCTCAACGACACCATCGTGGTGTTCGACCGGGTGCGGGAAAACTTCCGGGTGTTGCGCAAGGCCAGTCTGATCGAGAACATCAACGTCTCGACCACCCAGACCCTGCTGCGCACCCTGGCGACCTCGATCTCGACCCTGCTGGCCGTGGCGGCGCTGCTGGTCTTTGGCGGCGACAACCTGTTCGGCTTCTCCCTGGCGCTGTTCATCGGCGTGCTGGCCGGTACCTACTCGTCGATCTATATCGCCAACGTGGTGCTGATCTGGCTGGATCTGAAGAGCGAGGACCTGATCCCGCCGCAGGCCAAGGAACTCGACGAGCGTCCCTGATGTCCCAGGCATGGCAAAGGGCCAGGTGCCCGCTATGACAGAGTAGTCAGGAGGTTGTAGTGAACAAGTCGATGCTCGTAGGTACGGTTCTGGGAGCCATCGTCGCCACCGCAGGTGGCGCCGTGGCGTACAGTTTCGTCGACCGCGGGCCTCAGTACGCCGAGGTCGTCGCCGTCCAGCCGGTCAAGGAAACGGTCAAGACTCCGCGCGAGGTCTGCAAGGAGGTCGCGGTGAGTCACCGTCGGCCGGTTCAGGACCAACACCAGATCGCCGGAACCGCCGTAGGCGCGGTCGTCGGCGGTCTGCTGGGCAACCAGGTCGGCAACGGCAGCGGCAAGACCCTGGCGACCATCGCCGGTGCCGTCGGCGGTGGTTACGCCGGCAACAAGGGTCAGGAATACATGCAGAACCGCGACACCTACACCACCAGCCAGACCCGCTGCAGCACGGTCAACGACAGCAAGGACCAGGTGGTCGGCTACGACGTCAAGTACCTGCTGGATGGCAAGATCGGCCAGGTCCGCATGGACCACGAGCCGGGCAAGCAACTGGAAGTGAAGAACGGCCAGGTGCTGGCCAGCCAGTGATCCGCGCTAGCGGCTGAAGCCTCAGGGCTTCAGCCAACAAAAAACCCGCTACCAGGCAACTGGTAGCGGGTTTTTTGTTGGCTCTTGCGCGGTGATCCGAGAGCTCTGTCGCTCCGGCCTGGGCGCGGGGCGCCCGGGCCGGAGCCATCACTCAGACGGCGGGGCGGGGGGTTTCTGCTTTGGGCCGAAGCCACCGCCGGGCGGAGATCCACGCCGGCGCCTCGAACAGACCGTTGATGCCGCGGGCTTCCAGCAGCTTGGCGATGGCCACCGGCACCAGGATGCCGAAGGCGCAACCGGCGACGATATGCAGCAGGCCGTCGTTGATGTGCAGACCCTTGCTCAGGATGATGCGGGCGCCGCTACCGCTCAGCACGTGCATCACATAGATCGGCATGGACAGCGCGCCCAGGGTGAGGACCCACTGCAGCGGCCGCTGTGCCAGCACCATGCAGGTGGCGCTGACGAAGACGATGCCGTTCAGCGCCAGCACCAGGGTGGCCAGGCCGCGATCGGTGTAGACCAGACCCAGCAGCCCGTGGAACCAGTATTCGAGCACCACGAACAGCAGACCCGAACCCAGCATCACGCGGCCGGCCTGCTCCTCGATGGCCTGCTTGAAGTTGTTGAACCAGACACCGAAGGCGAAGAACACGAAGTTCTGCGCGGTGAAGGTGAAGAAGAAGTCTTCCGGACCGGCGTTCTGGAACAGATAGACCAGGGCGCCAAAGGCGAACACGGCGAAGAAGGCCAGCGGCTTGGCCCAGCGATAGGCGAGCATGGCCAGGCAGAACACCAGGAACAGCGCATAGAGGAACCAGAACTGCTGGCGTGGTTCCCAGACCGTCAGGACTTCGCTGAAGCTGACGCCGCCATTGGTGTAGCGCGACATCAGCGCCTCCACCGACCCCTGCAGCAGCGACCAGACCAGGAAGGGATAGACGATGGTGTCGATCTTGTTCACCAGCAGGCCGCCGGTGCCGCGCTTGACGAAGGAGTTGTAGAAGAACAGGCCGGACAGGAAGAAGAACAGCGGCATGTGGAAGCTGTAGATGACGCTGTCCACCAGGCCGTGGAATTCGGCGTCCTGCAGGATGCCGGCGTTGAGCAGGCCGCGGACGACATGGCCATAGACGACCAGCACGATGCCTATGGCTTTGGCATAGTCGACCCAGAGATTGCGAGTGTTCATTGAATGATCCTTTTCAACAGAGAACCTGTGCAGCTGAGGCCAAAGCACTGGGGCAAACGAGAGCGACGACGCTACGGCGCCAGGACACGCGTTGCGACAGGTTCGGTCATGGTAGGACTCCCGAAGGAACGACGTCCGTAAGTAGCCGGTTACAGGAAGGGGCTCCTTGCCCGCGTTCTGACCATGGCTATCTGCCATTGTTCATGGCTTGTTTCCGGCCATACGTGACCGGGACGACACTTTGGCCGCCCGAGGGGCAATTGTCCGACGAGCTGTAACCGGATGTTTAGAGGGAGTCTTTGACGAACTGCAGCTGTTTCTCCTTGAGCAGCGGCTCGTAGCGCGGCGAAGTATAGATCAGCAGGACCTGCTTCTTGCGCGCCGCCTGGGCGCTGAACTTGTAGACAACGGTGTCGTGATCGAAGGCCAGATAGGCCTGGGCGTTGTCGTCCTGGGTGAGGCGCTCGAAGGCGGCGGCCGACGACTGGGAAGAGGGTTTGCCGTACTTCTGGGTAAGGCCTTCGGCGATCAGGAAGGACTGGGCCAGGGGCGTGACGATGGACAGGCGCAGGAAGCGGCCATCGATGAAGAAGGCGCCGGCCTCGACCTTTTCGCCGGCGAAGGTCAGGTCAGCGCATTCGAAATACTCGACGCCGACCACATCGATCTTGCGCGGCTGGAAGGTGCAGAGCTTTTTCGCCAGAAAGGCTTTCTGGTCGGTGCCGAAGGCGATGCCGGCGTAGCCGTCCACGGCCCTGGCCGGCGCGGGGACAAGCACCAGCAGCGCCAACAGGGGCGCAAGAAGAGGCGACAGGTAAGACCTGACGGTCATGGTGATCCGGATTCCCTTCACGAAGGCCCGCAGGCCCACTCAACCCGACGGATGCTAAGAGCTCCGCCGGGGCTTTGCCACCGCTGTCGACGACTTTTGTCGAGAGGTTCAGGGTTGGCGTCAGGCGATGCCGGGCGGAATCTGGTCCTTGCCGTAATCCTTGAGCTTTTCAAGATTTTCCGGCTTCTGGTGCTCGGGGACGTCGTCGCCATCGGCGGGGGTGTCCAGGGGTTCCTGATCGCGGGTGTCTTCGCTCATGGCAACGCTCTCGGCAGGGGATGTCCGACTTTGAGGGGAGCGCCGCCCCGGCGGTTCCGCAGGATCAGCCGCCGCCGTCGTTGCTGAGCCAGCCTTCGCGGCGGGCGAGGCGCCAGGCGAGCAGCGCGGAGATCAGCCCACGCAGCGCCATGAAGGCGAGAAAGGCCAGCCACAGGCCGTGATTGCCGAGGCCGCGCAGCACGCCGCCGAGCGGCAGCGCCAGCAGCAGGGCCAGCAGCATCGAGTTGCGCATCTCCCGGGCACGGGTGGCACCGATGAAGAGGCCGTCCAGCAGGTAGCTGACCATGGCGATCAGCGGCAGCACGGCCAGATAGGGTAGGTAGGCGTGGGCCGCCTGACGCACCTCGGCGATGTTGCTCTGCAGGGCGACGAAGAGATCGCCGCCGAGGGCGAAAGCCACGGCGAAGCCGAGGCTGGCCAGCAGCGACCAGCCGCCGGCGATCACCAGCACCCGGCGCAGGGTGGCGCCCTCGCGGGCGCCCAGGGCATGGCCGGCCAGGGCCTCCACCGCATGGGCGAGGCCGTCGAGGGCGAAGGCGGTGACCAGCAGGCCATTGAGCAGCAGGGCGTTGACCGCCACCGTGGTCTCGCCCAACTGGGCGCCCTGGGCGGCGAACAGCAGGAACACCGCCTGCAGCGCCAGGGAGCGGATGAAGATGTCGCGATTGACCGCCAGCAGCGGCCGCCAGCTGGCGAGGCGACGCAGTGCCGGACGGTCGATCCGGCCGGGCCACAGCCGCAGACGGCGCAGCACCAGCCAGAGGCCGAGCAGCATGCCGCTCCATTCCGCCAGGACCGAAGCCAGGGCGATGCCCTGTACCCCGGCGCCGAGGCCGAGCACGAAGCCGGTCACCAGCAGCAGATTCAGGGCATTGGTGGTGAGCAGCAGCACCAGCGGCGTGCGCGCATCCTGGGTGCCGAGCAGCCAGCCGATCACCGCGTAGCTGAGCAGCGCCGCGGGCAGGCCGAGCAGGCGCAGGTGCAGGAAGCGCGCGGCCAGGTCGGCGAAGGCGGGATCCAGACCGAGCCAGGCCAGCAGCGGCTCCAGCGCCAGGCTGGCGGCCAGCAGCAGGAGCAGCGACAGGCCCACTCCCAGCAGCCCGGCCTGCAGGAGGATCTGGCGCAGGGCGGCGCCATCGCGGCGCCCGCTGGCCTGGGCGGCGAAACCGGTGGTGCCCATGCGCAGGAAGCCGAGGATGCCGAGCAGGGCGGTGTAGAAGGTGCCGCCCATGGCCACCGCGGCGAGCTGGCGGGCTTCCGGCAGATGGCCGGCGATGGCGCTGTCGACCAGGGTCACCAGCGGCACGCTGAGATTGGAGAGGATCATCGGCGCGGCCAGGGCCCAGACGCGACGGTGCAGCAGGGGATGACGCCAGTCGGCAAGCAGGGTGGACATGGGCTAATCGCAGCGGCGGCGGAGGGCGCATTGTAGGCCAGCCGGACCGGGTGGTCCTCCGCCGCGGTGCCTGCGGGTGTCAGTCCAGCTGGCCGCCGCCTTCGCGCAGGTCCGCCTGGGTGGTCGCTGCGCAGGTGAGCGCCAGGCGCAAGCCGGCGACCAGGATCTCCAGGGCCATGGACGGCGCCCCGGGCTGGTGTGTGGCCTGGGCCGGCAGATAGGGGATATGGATGAAGCCGCCGCGTACCCCGGTGCCCTGCAGGCGATGCTGCAGGCCGTAGAAGACGTGGTTGCAGACGAAGGTGCCGGCGGTCTGGGACACCGCCGCGGGGATGCCGGCGTCGCGCAGGACCCGGGTCATGGCCTTGATCGGCAGGGTGCTGAAGTAGGCTGCGGGACCGCCGGCCACCACCGGCTCGTCGATCGGCTGGCGTCCGGCATTGTCGGGGATGCGGGCGTCGTCGACGTTGATGGCGATGCGTTCCAGCGACAGTTCGGCCCGCCCGCCGGCCTGGCCGACCGCCACCACCAGGGTTGGGCGATGGCGGTCGAGCAGCTCGTCCAGGACCCAGAGCGCGGCGCCGAATGCGGTCGGCAGCTGCGCCGCCACTACGGTCAGGTCGCCGAGGCGTTCGCCGTCCAGTCGGCGCACGGCCTCCCAGGAGGGATTGAGGGCCTCGCCGCCGAAGGGAGCGAAGCCGGTGAGCAACAGGGTCATGGGATACCTCACATCAGCAGATAGAGCAGCACCACGTTGCAGGCCAGCACCGCCAGGGCGGTGGGGACCTGGGCCTTGATCACGGCGTTCTTGTCATCCAGTTCCAGCAGGGCCGCCGGGACGATGTTGAAGTTGGCCGCCATGGGCGTCATCAGGGTGCCGCAGTAACCGGAGAACATGCCGATGGCGGCCATCACCGCCGGATCGGCGTGGTAGACGCCCACCAGCACCGGCACGCCGATGCCGCCGGTCATCACCGGGAAGGCGGCGAAGCCGTTGCCCATGATGACGGTGAAGGCGGCCATGCCCACCACATAGACCACCACGGCCACCAGGCGCAGGTCGAGGGCCACGTAGGCGGTGGCCAGGTGCGCCACCGCCTTGCCGACGCCGGCGTCGGTGAAGACCAGGCCGAGCATGGCCAGGGCCTGGGGCAGCACCAGCGACCAGCCCAGGGCATCGGTCAGGCGGCGCGACTCGCGCATCGCCTGGATCGGGGTGTCACGGGTCAGCCAGCAGGCCAGCGCCAGGGCCACCAGGGCGCCCAGGCCGAGGGAGACGAAGGTGACGTTCTTGGGATCGAGCAGCGGCAGCCCGGCGATCTGCACGTCCTTGAGCAGCACGCTGCCGATCACCGTCACCACCGGAATGGCCAGCGCCGGAATGAACAGGCGGTTGCCCAGGCGCCCGGCGCTGGCGCGGGTCTCGCGTTCGGGGCGCGTCACGTGATGACCGCTGCCCACTGCGCCACAGCCGGCCAGCACCGCCATCAGCAGCACCCCGGCGCCCACCCAGGCCGGCGGCAGGCGATCGCCGACCAGGAAGACCAGGCTGAACAGGCCCCAGAACAGGCCGCTGGTCCAGCGCTTGGGGTGGTGACGATCGGCCAGGGTCATGACCGCGGTCAGCGCCAGGATGGCGCCGGCCAGCCAGAACAGATACTGGATCGACAGGATCATGGCTGCACCTCCTTGCGCGCGGTCAGCTCGCGATAGAGCTGGCGATCGAAGCGGTGCAGGCGCAGAGCGTGGATGAAGAAGGCGCAGAGCGCCGTGGGAATGCCCCAGAGGGCGATGTGCAGGGGTTCGACATCGAGTCCGGCGCCGAGCAGGAAGGTGTGCATCAGGGCGATGGCGCCAAAGGCGACGAAGATGTCCTCGCCAAAGAACAGCCCGACGTTGTCGGTGGCGGCGCAAAAGGCCAGCAGCCGCTGGCGCAGGGCCTCGGGCAGGCGGCCGTGGATCTTTTCGGCGGTGCCTTCGGCCATGGGCGCCAGCAGCGGCCGCACCATCTGCGGATGGCCGCCGAGGCTGGTCAGCCCCAGGGCCGCGGTGGTCTCGCGAACGAAGAGGTAGAAGATCAGCAGGCGGCCGACGGTAGCGTTGCGAAAGCGCGCGATCCAGTTCTGCGCATGCAGGCGCAGGCCGTGGCGTTCGAGCAGGCCGATCACCGCCAGCGGCAGCAGGATGATCAGCGGCAGGGCGCGCGCCTTGATGAAGCCGGTGCCGATGGCGGCGAGCAGCGCCTCGGGGCTGAACTGGGCGGCGATCCCGGTGGCCACGGCGGCCAGGGCGACCACCAGCAGCGGATTGAATCTCAGCAGGAAGCCGACCACGATGACCAGCACGCCCAGCAGCGGCCAGAGGTTGACGGTGGTTTGCATAGGTGGATGTCTCCAGCGGGTCCACCGCGCTCCGGGCAGACGGTGCGGCGGACGGTAGGAAGCCGCGGACGGCTTCGGCTGATCCAGGCAGTGCCCCTGGCACGGCTCGTTATTGTTGTCAGGCGTCCTTTGGCGTGACGCCGGCTGGCATCTTTCGCCGCCGGTGGAGGTGGCGTCCAGCAAATAAAACTGTTCGCCGCCGATAGGGAAAAGCGGGGCAGACAAGGCCGCTGGTGGGGGTAAAGTGGCGGGACAGCCTTGTCGAGGTCCCCATGAATCTGCGCTTTCTCGATACCTTCGTCTGGGTCGCCCGGCTGGGCAGTTTCCGCCTGACGGCGGAAAAGCTGTCCACCACCCAGGCCGCCATCTCCAGTCGCATCGCCGTGCTGGAGAGCGAACTGGGCGTGCAGCTGTTCCTGCGCGATTCCCGCGGTGTGAGTCTGACCGCCGAGGGTCATCGGGTACTGGGTTACGCCGAGCGGATGCTGGCCACCCAGCGCGAGCTGCACGAGGCCCTGGGTCATGGCCAGACCCTGGAAGGTCGCCTGCGCATCGGCGTGATGGATACGGTGATCCACAGCTGGCTGGATCAGCTGATCGCCGCGGTCACCCAGAGCTATCCGGCCATCGAGCTGGAGCTGACCGCGGACACGGCGCTGAATCTGGCCGAGCAACTGGCGCGGGGGCAGCTCGACCTGATCTTCCAGACCGATCTGCTGCGCGCCGAGGGCATCCGCAATCTGCACCTGGCCAGCTACCCGGTGCGCTGGCTGGTGGCCAGCGACAGCCATCTGGCGCGACCCTACGCCAATCTGGCCGAACTGGCTGGCGAGCGACTGATCACCTTTTCCCGCCATTCGCGACCGCACCAGGACATCCTCGGCCTCTTGCAGCGCGAGGGCATCGCCGAGCCGCGAGTCTGCTGCATCAACTCGGTGGCGGCCATCATCAAGCTGATGGGCGAGGGCTTCGGCATCGGCGCCCTGCCGCCGGCCCTGGTGGTCGAGGAATTGGCCCGCGGCAGTCTGGTGCCCTTGCCGCTGGCCGGACCGCCGCCCTTCGATGTCCAGGCCAGCTGGCATGGCGGCGCCGGCCTGGCGCTGAGCGAGGCGGTGGTGGCGCTGAGCCAGACGGTGGTAGCCGACTGGTGTACGCGCCTGGGGCCGGAGCGCGCCTTGCCGGTGCTGGTCTAGCCCAGGTTTCGCAACAGCTTCTTATCACCAGCGCCCGGAATCTTTTGTTGGACAGCGGCGCCCCGGCTTTCCGACACTCGAGCTACTTCCTCAGAGGATCCTGTCATGCCCGCTCGCCTGCTGCTCAATTGCGATTCCGGTGAAAGCTACGGTGCCTGGTCCATGGGCGACGACGCCCATGCCATCCCTCTGGTCGACCAGGCCAACCTGGCCTGCGGCTTCCACGCCGCCGACCCCCTGACCATGCAGCGCGCCGTGACCCTGGCGGTGGCCAATGACGTGCAGATCGGCGCCCATCCGGCCTATCCCGATCTGGTGGGTTTCGGTCGGCGGCCCATGGCCTGCACCCCGGCCGAGGTGGAAGCCATGATCCTCTACCAGATCGGCGCCCTGGACGCCTTCTGCCGCGCCGCGGGCGTGCGCGTCGAGTACGTGAAGCCCCATGGCGCCCTCTACAACGCCCTGGTCAAGGACGATGCCCTGCTCACCGCCGCGCTGTCCGCCTGCGCCCGCTATCGCCAGGGATTGCCGCTGATGGTGCTGGCCAAGGCCGACAATGACCGCGAACGCCGATTGGCCGAAGCCGCCGGAGTACCGCTGCTGCTGGAAGCCTTCGCCGATCGCGCCTATCTGGCCGACGGCTCCCTGGCGCCGCGTGGCCAGGCCGGCGCCGTCCACCACGATCCCGAACGCATCCTCGCCCAGGCCGTCGCCATCGCCCGGGGCGAAGACTTTCCGGGCTTCGATGGCCAGCCCATGCGGCTGCAGGCCGACAGCCTCTGCGTGCATGGCGACAATGCCGAATCCCTGGCGGTGCTGCGCCGGCTGCGCGCCGCACTGGATGCCCTATGATCGTCGGCAAACCCTTCGGCGTGGCGGCGCTGCTGCTCGAACTGGCCGAGCACCCCGACGCCGAGCTGCCCCCGCGCATCGCCCGCCTGGGCGAACGGATTCGCCAGCGCTTCGGTCCGGCGGTGACCGATCTGGTGGCGGGCTGGACCAGCCTGCTGGTGCACTACGATCCCCTGCGCGTGACCCTGACCGAACTGCAGGCCGGACTCCAACCCCTGCTGGCCGACTGGCCGGGCGCCGCGCAGGCCGGCGAGGGCGGGCGTCTGCACCAGGTGCCGACGCTCTATGCCGGTCCCGACCTGGCCGAGGTGGCCGAGCGCTGCGGCCTGAGCGCGGCCGAGGTCATTGGCCTCCACAGTGGTCGCGACTATCAGGTGGGCGCCATCGGCTTCATGCCGGGCTTCGCCTTTCTCGGCGAGCTGGACGAGCGCCTGGCGCTGCCCCGGCGCAGCACGCCGCGCACCAGCGTGCCCGCCGGCAGTCTGGCCATCGCCGAGCGCCAGACCGCCGTCTATCCCCAGGCCTCGCCGGGCGGCTGGAATCTCATCGGCCGCTGCCTGTGGACGGTCTTCGACGCCCAGGCCGAACCGCCGTGCCTGCTGGCGCCCGGGGATCGGGTGCGCTTCGTCCCGGTGGACGAAGCCGCCTTTCGCGCCCAGGGAGGTCAGCCATGAGCGGTCTCAAGGTCATCAAGTCCGGTCCCCTGACCCTGTTGCAGGATCTGGGGCGCCAGGGCTGGCAGCACCTGGGCGTGGCCCCCTCGGGACCCATGGACGGCCATGCCGCGCGCTGGGCCAATCGCCTGGTGGGCAATCCGATGACAGCGCCGCTGCTGGAGATCGCCCTGGGCGGTGCCGAATTCGAAAGCGAGACCGACACCTGGCTGGCGCTGACCGGTGCGCCGCTGGACGCCCGGCTGGATGGTGAGCCGCTGCCGGCCTGGTCGTGTTTTCCGGTGCAGGCTGGCGCGCGCTTGCGCCTGGGCTTCGCCCAGGCCGGGCAGCGCGCCTACCTGGCCGCCGCCGGTGGCGGTTTCCAGGCGCCGGCGACCCTGGGCAGCGTGGCCAGCAATCGCCGCGAAGGCCTGGGCGGGCTGGAGGGCAGGGGCGCGCCGCTCGCGGCCGGTCAGCGGCTGACCTGTACGGCGGTGAGCGCGCTGCATAGCCATGGCTGCGGTCCGGCTGCGCGCTTCGTGCCGGACTATCGTGAGGTGCCGACGCTGAGGGTGATCCTTGGCGGCGACGCCGAGGCCTTCGGACCGGCGCAGCAGCAGACGCTCTTCACGCGGCCCTGGCGGATCAGTCCGCAGTCCGATCGCATGGGCATCCGCCTGGCTGGCGACGTACCCCTGGCGCCGCCCCGCCGCCAGTGGTCGCTGGGGGTGGTGACCGGTGCCATCCAGGTACCGCCCGACGGCCAGCCCATCGTGCTCATGGCCGATCGCCAGACCATGGGCGGCTATCCGCTGCTGGGCTTCATCCATCCACTGGACCTGGCGCGCCTGGCCCAGTGCCCGGCCCATCACGAGGTGCGCTTCGCCCCGGTGGAACTGGCCGTGGCCCAGGCCGAGTGGCGGCGTTTCCTGGCCTTCTTCGGGGGTTGAACACGCAGTCGGTCACGGCCGAGGAATCTTGTCCGCTTCGATGAGTCGCACGCTCAGGGGCGACGCCGACTTCCCTTTCTCGGCGTCTGGCTTGAAACTTGCCTCACACGTCCCCCTGTGACGACCGACAAGAAGGAGCTGGAACCGGCGATGAAAACTCCCAAACGCATCGAGCCGTTGATCGAGGACGGCTTGGTCGATGAGGTGATACGGCCCCTGATGAGTGGCAAGGAGGCGGCGGTCTACGTGGTGCGCTGCGGCAGCCAGGTGCGCTGCGCCAAGGTCTACAAGGAGGCCGACAAACGCAGCTTCCGCCAGGCCGCCGAGTACCAGGAGGGGCGCAAGGTGCGTGGCAGTCGGGAAAACCGCGCCATGGCCAAGGGCTCCAAGTTCGGTCGGCGCGAGCGCGAGGACAACTGGCAGAACGCCGAGGTGACGGCGCTCTATCGCCTGGCCGACGCCGGGGTACGGGTACCCAAGCCCCACGACTTCCTCGACGGTGTGCTGCTGATGGACCTGGTCACCGACGGCAATGGCGAGGCCGCGCCGCGACTCAATGACGTGACCCTCACCGCCGAGGAAGCGCTGCGCTATCACGAGCTGATGATCGGCCAGATCGTGCGCATGCTCTGCGCCGGGCTGGTCCACGGCGACCTTTCCGAATTCAACGTGCTGCTGGCCGAGGACGGCCCGGTGATCATCGACCTGCCTCAGGCGGTGGACGCGGCCGGCAACAACCACGCCTTCCGCCTGCTGGCGCGGGACGTGGAGAACATGGCGCTCTACTTTGGCCGCTTCGCGCCTGAGTTGCGCACCACCCGCTATGCACCGGAGATGTGGGCGCTGTTCGAGAAGGGCGAATTGTTCGCCAATACCCGCCTGACCGGCGAGTTCGCCGAGCGCGAAGACCAGGCCGATGTCCATGCGGTGATGCGCGAGATCGAGGCGGCGCGGCGTGACGAGGAGCGACGGCAGGCGGCGCGCCGTGAACAGGACGAACCTAGCGTGCGCGAGGAGCCGCCACCGCCCTGGCTAAGCTGATCGTGAAGCAGAACGATTAGCGCTGCGATGAGACGAACGGCCCCAGTGGTCGGGCGATGAACGGCGTCCTCTGGGCGCCAGCGCGCTAAACTGGGCACTGAACAGCACAGGACTCTTTTCATGCAAGGCCATCCGGACGTCATCAACTACCTCAACCAGCTGCTGCGCGGCGAGCTGGCGGCACGCGACCAGTACTTCATCCATTCGCGGATGTACGAGGACTGGGGCCTAATGCGCCTGTACGAGCGGATCGGCCACGAGATGGAAGAGGAAACCCAGCACGCCGATGCCCTGCTGCGCCGCATCCTGTTCCTCGAAGGCACGCCGGACATGCGTCCCAATGCCATCACCGTTGGCCAGACCGTGCCGGAGATGCTGCGCGCCGACCTGGCGCTGGAATACGAGGTACGGGAAGCCCTGGCCCAGGGCGTGGCCCTCTGTAACCAGCACAAGGATTTCGTCACCCGCGAGATCCTGGTGGTCCAGCTGGAAGACACCGAGGAAGATCATGCTTACTGGCTGGAGCAGCAGCTGGGCCTGATCGACAAGATCGGCCTGCAGAACTATCTGCAATCGCAGATGAAGGGCGGCACCACGCCCCATGGCGCCGGCCTCTAGCATCGGCTGAGCGGCGCCGCCAGGCGTCGCTCAGGACGGGCGGGCGTCGCCCTCCGGCGCTCGCGGCAGATAGAGCGAGATGCAGGTCCCCACGCCAGGCGTGGTATCGACCTGGATCTGGCCACCCGACTGGTGCACGAAGCCATGCACCATGGACAGGCCCAATCCGGTGCCTTGACCCGGCGGCTTGGTGGTGAAGAAGGGATCGAAGATCCGTTCCAGGATCTCCGGCGCGATGCCGCTACCGGTGTCGCTTACCTTGACCCGCACATAGTCTCCGGCAGGCAGATCCTCCGGTCGCTCAGGCGCGTCCTCGGGCAGATTGGCCGTGGACAACCGCAGCTGCCCGCCCTGGGGCATGGCATCGCGGGCATTGATCGCCAGGTTGAGCAGGGCGCTTTCCAGTTGCACCGCATCGATCACCGTGGACCACAGCGGCTCCGCCGGCTCGGCCTGGACGTCGATCGCCGGGCCGACGCTGCGGCGGATCAATTCCTCCATGGCCAGCATCAGCTCGTTGACGTCGGTGGGTTTGGGTTCCAAGGTCTGCCGCCGGGAAAAGGCCAGCAGCCGCTGGGTCAGGGAGGCGGCGCGTGCGGCATAGGCCTGGGCGCCACCGAGCAGCCGGTCGAGCTGGTCGGTACGCTGCTGCTGCAGACGGCGCTCGATCAGTTCCAGGCTGCCGATGATGCCGGCCAGCAGGTTGTTGAAGTCATGGGCGATGCCGCCGGTCAACTGGCCGATGGCTTCCATCTTCTGCGCCTGATGCAGCGCCTGCTGCGCCTGGGTCAGTTCGGCGGTGCGCTCGATGACGCGCTGTTCGAGGGTCTCGTTGGCGGTACGCACCGCCTGGAACAACTGGGCCTGCTCGATGGCGATGGCGGCCCGGGCGGCCAGGGCCGCCATCAGTCGTTCGTGGCGAAGGCTGAAACGCCCTGGTTCGGGATGGCCGAAGAAGAGTCCGCCGAGCGCCGTCCCATCACGGGCCACCACGGCGACGGCCAGATAGCTGCGTACCTGGAGGTGTCCGAGCAGCAGGCCGCGGTGCGCTGCGGAACGACCCTGACGCGGATCGGCAGCCACATCGTCGGCACGTACCACCCCCGGGGTCAGCAGGGTCTGGGCGAACAGGGCCGTGGCGCTGGGCTCGCCGAGGCGCTCGAAATCGGCGCGTTCGACGCCGGAGAGGGTGAAGAGACGCAGGGAGCCGCCGTCCTCGGCGGCCTGGTGGTTGAAGTAGGCCCCGAAGCGGGCCCCGGTCAGCTCCACCCCGGCATCGGTCACGGTCTGCACCAGATGCGCCAGATTCAGTTGGCTGGCCAGCTCCGCATCGATGCGCTTGAGGGCTTCCAGGGTGCGGGTCTCCTCGCGCAACTCGGCTTCGGCCTGCTTGCGGTCGCTGATGTCGACCAGGAATTCGAAGGCACTGCCATCGGGCAGGCGCTTGGCGGCCACCAGGGCCCAGCCAGTCGAGCCATCGCGGCGCCGATAGCTGCGCTCCTCGGGCGGCACCTGAGCGTCGGCGCGTGGCAGTCTCGGTGCCGGCCAGGCGATGTGCCCGGCGGCCAGGTCCGCGCGGTCATGGCCGCTCATGCGCAGGAAGGCGTCGTTGGCATCGATCAGCCGGCCCTCGGCGTCGAAACAGAGGGCGCCCACCGTCTCGATTTCCAGGGCGGTGCGAAAGCGTCGTTCACTGGCTTCCAGGGCAGCCCGGGCCAGATGGGCTTCGGTGACGTCCTGCCCCTGGCAGAAGATGCCGATCACCTGACCGGTTTCGTCGGTCAGGGGTTCATAGATGAAATCCAGATACAGGGTGCGGACCGGTTCGCCCACGGTCTCCAGGCGCAGGGGCTGGTGTTCGGCGACGAAGCGGCGACCGCTGCGATAGACCTGTTCGAGCCACTCGAGGTAGCCCTGACTCTGCAATTCGGGAAAGACTTCGCGCACCGTGAGGCCCTCACGGGGCCGGCCATCGAACAGGCGGCTGTAGGCGACATTGACGAAGTCGAAGACGTGGTCCGGCCCGCGCACGATGGCGACGAAGCCGGGCGCCTGCTCGAACATCCGCCGCTGGCGCGCGGCCTCGGCGGCGCGTCGGCGCTCGTCGAGGATGCGCTGGGTGGTCTCGTGGCCCTGGTTGAAGATCCCGGCGATCTCGCCGCCTTCACCGCGAATCGGCGTGAAGCTGTAGTTCCAGTAGGTCTCGCTGGCCACGCCCTGGCGCACCATCGGCAGCAACTGGTCGAAGACCGAAAAGCCCTGGCCGCTGCTCAGGACCTGCTCGAACTGCGGTCCAACCACCGGCCAGATGTCCTGCCAGACCTCCTGGGCGGGACGTCCGAAGGCCCAGGGGTGGCGTTCCGCGGGAATCGGTGCCCAGGCATCGTTGTAGAGCAGCAGCAGGTCGGAGCCCCAGTAGATGGCGGTGGGAAAGCTGGAATTCAGGCAGATGCTCAGTGCCGAGCGCAGCGATTGCGGCCACTGCGACGGCGGGCCCAGGGGCGAATCCGACCAGTCGTGGGTGCGCAAGCGGGCACCCATCTCGCCGCCGCCGGCGAGAAAGTTCAGTTCGTTCCAGTCGGCAATCTGCGCTGCCATCTATCGAGCCTCCCCCGGCCACCTCTGCAATTCCAGGCGTTCAGACCACAAGAGAGGCGAAACTGCAGGAACCTGAGCGGATTTTTTGGCTAGCGGCGGCCTTACAGCCGGGGCGCATAGCGCTCGATGGCCTCTGGCAGGGCCCAGCCGGCGGCGAAGGCCAGTACCAGCACCACCAGTGGCAGCAGTACCCACCAGGTCCGCGTCGGAATCGGCTCCAGGCGATTGCCGCCGGTCTTCTGCAGCAGCGCCAGGCTCAGGCCGCAGAAGCCCCCGGCGAGCAGGGCACCAGCGAGGACGTCGGTGGGCCAGTGCACGCCCAGGTAGACGCGGCTGAGGGCGATGAGTACCGCTGGCAGGGCGGCGATCACCAGCCAGGCGAGGCGCCCGCGCGGACCGTAGCGGCGCCCGACGAGGATGCCCAGGGTCAGGAAGAAGGCGAAGGAGGCCGAGCTGTGGCCGCTGGGCAGGCTGTAGGTGGTCAGCGGCTCGGCGAGCACGTCGGGGCGGGCACGGGCCAGCAGGTTCTTCAACTGGCCGTTGGCCAGGGCGGTCCCCAGGGTGGTGCCCAGGGCGAACAGCAGCGGGCGCCACTGGCGGTAGGCGGCCAGCACCAGGATCAGCACGGCGGCCAGGATCAGCTGGGTGCGGAAATCGCCCATGCGGGTGATGACCACGGCGACCAGGTTAAGCCAGCCTTCGCGATGCTCCTGAACCAGCGCCATCAGGCCTTCGTCGAAGGCGCGCAGGTGGTGCCAGCCGAACAGCAGCGCCAGCAGCCCGGCCAGGCAGAGGGCGCCGCTGATCAGCGTGGTGCCGGCGCGCTCGCGCCAGGCGCCATGGGCCACCACCGTCAGCAGCACCGCGGCGCCACCGAAGACGATGCCGGCCTGTTGCCAGAAGCCCTCCGGCAGCGGCAGGCGGAAGGCCGCGCCGGTCACCCAGCCCGGGCCGAGATAGGCGATGGACCAGCCGGCGGCGGCCACCAGGCTGACGCTGACGAATTTGACCAGGGGCATGTCGAGCATGCCGGCGATCAGCGGCAGCAGCGGGCGCAGCGGACCGATGAAACGACCCACCAGCAGACTGGCTACGCCGTATCTGTGGATGAAGCCCTCGGCCGAGCCGATCCATTCCGGATGGGTGCGCAGTCCGGGCAGGCGGCGGATGCCTTCATGGAAGCGCCGACCGATGAAATAGGACACCGCGTCGCCGAGGATGCCGCCGAGAAAGCCCAGCAGCAGGGTATCGAAGAGGTTGAGCGCGCCATTGCCGGCGGCGATGGCCACGGCGAACAGGATCACCGTGCCGGGTACCACCAGCCCGGCCAGGGCCAGGCACTCGAGAAAGGAGATGATGAAGATGGCCACGCCCAGCCACTGGTGGTGCTGGTTGATCCACTGGGTCAGGCCGTCTAGCAGTTCCGTCATCGAAAGGCTTCCTGGGGGCTGGGGGTTGCGTCCTCAGACCCATGGGGAAAGCCTTGGTTGCCTCAAGGACGCGGATCGAGACGCAACGCCTCGGGGCCGGGGGATTGTAAATCGCGCTCGGGAATTTCCCAGACCAATAACTGTGGCGGGGTTTGTCGGAAGGCGGGACTGGCGAAGTAGTCGCGCCCCGCGCCGGCGAAATGCCCGCCATCCTTGGCGAAGCGCCCGACGCTGGCGCCCAGGGCCTGCTCCAGGAACGGCAGGAAATTGGAATTGCGCGAGAAGGAGGTGCCGATCACCGCGACGTTGGGCAGGTCGCCATCGCCGAACAGGTCATCGCTGGCGCCGGCCCCGGCGCGGCTGTCGACCTGGCTCAGGCGCAGCACCTCGGGAGCGGGTTGCAGCCCCGGCGGCAGCCAGTCCAGGCCGGCCAGGCGCACCAGGTCACCGGGTCGCGGTGCCGGCGCCAGCAGCGTGCGAGCGAATGCCCGTGCCGGGCTGGCCTGGAAGGGCAGCGCCTGGATGCGCAGCGCCAGGGCGCGGGCCGCGGCCTCGGCACCGGCCTCGTTCCAATGGGTATCGGTGCGCAGGAAGGCGGCGCTGCCCAGGGGCGTGAGCGCCGGGGTCAGGTCGAGCACCGGCACGCGCGCGGCACTCAGCATCCGCGACCAGTCGGCGACCCGACCGGCGAAGGCGGCGGGGCGGCGCAGTCCGCACAGCTGGTCGGCGGCGATGCGGCTCTTGTCCGGCACCACGGCGACCAACAGCTGGATGTGCCGGGCGGCCAGTTGCCGGCGCAGTTCGATCACCGTCTGGGCGCGGGCCCGGGCATTGGCGGCGGCGTGGCGCGGGACCTCGAGTTCTTCGGCGAGAAACAGCCAGCCAGGGCAGCCCTGGCGCACCCGCGGTCCGCTGTCGCCCAGCAGCAGCCAGCTGGCGCCGCGTTCCAGGCGGGCGGCCGCTTCCGGCAGCTGCGCCTTGGCCAGCTCCTTGGCGATGTGGTGGGTAAGTTCGCCTTCGAGCAGGGCATGGCGATCCACCTGTTCCGGCCAGAGCGAGAGGCGATCGGTCAGCAGCGCCCAGGCGCAGGACAGCAGGCCGATCGCCAGGAACAGGGCGAAGACCACGCCGGCGAGCGGGGCCAGTTGTACGCTGCTGGCGCTGGGCGGCTGGGGTGCGGGTGAGGGCGGCAGGGCGGGAGCGCTCATGACGGCGGCCTCAGAACTGGAAGTAGAGGAAGGGCACGGCTTCGCGGCTGGCGATCAGCGCGAAGCAGAGCAGGAAGCCGGCTACCGGCCAAAGCGCACCGACACCGCGCAGCAGGGCGCTACCGGGCAGACGCGCCTCCAGCCGCGTCTGCCACAGCGGGGCCAGGACGCAGGCCACACCCAGGGCGGCGGCCAGGCCGTGTACGGGTCTCAGGGTCACGGCCAGGGCATCGCCCAAGGCGAAGCCATGCAGACCGAACTGGCCGGCGTACATGGACAGCGCCGTGGCGAAATCCGGCGCGCGGAACAGCGTCCAGGCCAGGGCCACGAACAGCAGGGTCAGGCCATGGGCCAGGGGCCGCGGCAGCGGGCGGCCGCCGAGTTCGTCCCACAGGCGATCCAGGCACAGCGCCAGGCCGTGCAGCATGCCCCAGAGCAGGTAGTTCCAGCTGTCGCCGCCGTGCCAGAGACCGGCGATGGCCATGGTCAGGAAGAGGTTGCGATAGGTGCGCCAGCGCCCGCCGCGATTGCCGCCCAGGGAGATGTAGAGGTAGTCGCGCAGCCAGCTGGACAGCGACAGGTGCCAGCGCCGCCAGAAGTCCTGGATGCTGCGGGCGAGATAGGGCCGGTTGAAGTTTTCCGGGAAGTGGAAACCCAGCATCAGGCCCAGGCCGATGGCCATGGCGCTGTAGCCGGCGAAGTCGAAGAACAGTTGCAGCGAATAGGCCAGGCAACCGATCCAGGCGTCGGCGAAGGACGGCTGGTCAAGGTGGAAGGCCACGTCCACCAGCGGCGACAGGGTGTCGGCCACCAGCACCTTCATGCACATGCCGATCATGAAACGGCGCGCGCCGAGGGCGAAATTCTCGCGATTGAACCAGCGCTGGTTGAGTTCGCGGCGCACCCAGTCGTAGCGGATGATCGGCCCGGCGATGGAATGGCCGAACATGGAGATGTAGGTGGCGTAGTTGACGAAGCTGCGCTCCACCGGGACCACGTGACGATGGACATCCACCAGATAGGAGATGGCCTGCAGCACGATGAAGGACAGCCCGGCCGGCAAGGCCACCTTCTGCCAGTCCAGCGGCAGGGCGCCGGCGGTCACCAGCACCTGGCTCCAGGTGGCGGCGACGATGTTGGCGTACTTGTACCAGCAGAGCACCGCCAGATTGATCACGATCAGCCCGGCGAGCAGCCGCAGCCTTGCTCGCGAGCCTTCGCGCGCGCCATCCACCAGCAACCCGCCGATCCAGGCCAGCAAGGCCAGGGCCATGTGCAGCAGCAGGAACAGCGGACTCAGCCAGCCATAGAACAGCCAGCTGCCCACCAGCAGCACCCCGTTGCGCCCGCCAGGCCGCGCCAGGGCATAGACCAGCAGGAACAGCGGCAGGAAGAGGGTGAGGAATTCCAGCGAGGCGAAGACCATCGAGCGGCTGTCCTTAGTGGGCGATAGCGTCCTGGGTGGCGAGCAGCCGCGGACCGCTGGCGCCCGGCAGCAGCAGCACGCTGTAGCGCTCGCCGGCCTTGAGTTCCCCCAGGTCCAGCGCCGCGCCGGTGGCCTGGCCGGCGCAGGTCAGCTGCACCTTGAGCGCCACGGCGTTGAGGCTGCGCCGCTGCAGAGTGCCGTCGGCGACGTTCTGGAAGATCTCGGCATTGCGCCCGGCCGCCTGCAGACCCGGGGTCGCGCATTGCGGATCCAGGCTGTAGAAGGCCAGCGAGGCCTTGAGGGCGTTGAAGTCGTCGGGTTGCTCGCGCACCAGGCGCTGCACCAGCGGCGTGCCGGGCAGGACCACCAGGGTGGCGAATTCACCGGCGGCCACGGTCAGCTCAAGCGGCGCCTTGGCCGCGCCCTGGACCAGTTCCCCCTGGATGGCCTTGGTCGCCGGCACGGTCAGGTAGTCCGACACCGGCTTGCCGGCCTCCAGCTGCAGCCGCGCGGCGGAGCCGGAGGCCTGCAGCGCCAGGGGCTGGCTGCCGGCGTTGACGAACCTCAGGAAGGCCGAGTCTTCGCTGGGGCCGGTGGGGTAGAGGGACACCTCGGCCTGGGCGATCCCGCTCACCAGCAGGCCGAGCAGCAGCAGGGCCTTCACTGGGCGGCTCCCTTGAGCTTGTCGGCGGGCAGTTTGTCCAGGGCGTCGACGATGGCCGAACTCCAAGACTTGTAGCCCGGACCGGTCAGGTGCTGGCCGTCGATGGTGGCCCACTGGCCGGGCTTGGCGAAGCTCAGCGAGTCGATGTAGCTGCAGGGCGCGACGTTGCTGGCGAGGAAGCCGGACATCAGCTTGACCCGCTCGAAGGTCTTGCCGTACTTGCCGCCCTCGGTGCCCCAGGTCGGGCCGACCCAGGCGCAATGGGTCTTGGTGGCGGCGATGGCCTTGGTCAGGCTGGTGGTCTGCTGCCAGACCCAAGTCTTGGGAAAACTCGGATTGGTGTAGCTGGCCATGGTGTCGCCCATGACGATCAGCACCAGGTCGGGCTTGTCGGTGGCGATGAGTTCACTGATCGGCTGGGTGGCGGCCTTGCCGCCAAGCACCACGGCCTTGTCGCCGTTGCGCCGCTCGGCGCCGCCGCAGGTGCCGGGGGTGACCTTGAGCCAGTCGCCGGCGTTGGTGCCGCAGATACCCAGGGTGTGCACCTTGGCGCCCTGTTGCACCAGGCTGTCCTGCAGGGTGCCGATCAGGTAGTCGGGCGTGGCCAGGTGGCTGTCGCCGATCATGAGAATGGTAAGGCCGGTGAGGAGGCTGGCTGCCATGGGAGCTCCGTGAATCAGTTGTCGTAGGGGGAACGATAGGGGCTGACCGGCAGGGCGAGTGCACGGTCCTGGGGTTCCAGCGCATAGCGCAGATAGACGCCGCCATTGAGCTGTTGGAAATCGCGACCGTTGTCGACGCCGAGGTTGCCGCCGATGAACAGCTGGCGCCCGAGCTGGTACTCGGTGGCGCCATGAAGGCTGTAGCCGAGGCTGGTCTTGTTCTGTCCGCCATAGACTGCCGGGGCACCGAGCGCCTGGCTCGCCGCGGCCTGCAGCCGGGCGTCGGTCGGGTAGAAGTCGGCGCCGTCCTGCACGATGCGCTGCACGCCCACCGCGCCGCGCAGCTGCCAGGTCCAGCGATCGGTGCGCTGCGACCAGGTCAGGGGCACGCCCAGGGCATAGAAGCGCTGCGGACTGAAGTAGCCGCCATGGCCGTAGGTGAAGAAGGCCTGGTTGTTGTCGTAGGCGATGCCGGTGAGGGACAGGCCCAGGGTCAGGCGGCTGTCTTCGCTGTTGATCAGATAGCGGTACAGCCCGGTGCCCAATTCGGTGCGGCTGTTGTCGGCGACATGGTTACCCAGCAGCCGGTACCAGGAAGCATAGGCATAGGCGCCGAACTGGCTGTCGTCATAACCGAGCTGGCCGCGCACGCCGTTGGCGGTCACGCCGCCCCATTGCTGACCGGTACGGGTGTCTTCGCTGCCGGCAAAGGAGGTCAGGCTGTCGATTACCGCGCGGCGCGAGGCCGAGAGGGTATAGCGGCTGTGGTCGGTCAGCGGCCGGTCCAGGCTTACCCCACCCACTGGCGTCGAATAGAGAAAGCCCAGGGGCGTGGTGCCGGCGTCGGCCTTGAGGCCGAGCTGGGGATCGCTGTAGGCCACCGCGAGGCCCACGCCGCTGTCGCTCTGGCTGCCCGGCGAGGCGTCCGGCGCGGCCTGGGTGGCGGCCGGACCGCCACCGAAG
>NZ_JASCON010000060.1:0-32585 GCF_029959585.1 Pseudomonas sp. PS02302 | reverse complement strand
CCCCCGCCCCCCCCCCCCGCCCCCCCCCCCCCCCCCCCCCCCCCCGGGGGCCCCGGCGCCGGTGGGGTCGGCCTTTGCCGACGACCGCGACAGCTGGCCCTATCCGGATCGCCGGGTGCTGGTGATCGAGGACGAGGTGCCCTTCGCGCAGATCCTCTTCGATCTGGCCCACGAGCTGAAGTACAGCTGCCTGGTGGCCCACCGTGCCGAGGAAGGCTTCGCCGCGGCGCTGGAATACCGTCCCGATGCCATCCTGCTGGACATGGGGCTGCCGGATCATTCCGGCCTCACGGTGCTGGAGCGACTCAAGGAAAATCCCCTGACCCGACACATTCCGGTGCATGTGGTCTCGGCCTCGGATCGCATCGAGACGGCCATGCACATGGGTGCGGTCGGCTATGCGATCAAGCCCACCACCCGCGACGACCTGCGCGACGCCTTCACCCGGCTGGAAGCCAAGTTCGCCGCCGGCATCAAGCGGGTGCTGCTGGTGGAAGACGACGCCCTGCAGCGCGACAGCATCGCCAAGCTGATCGGCGATGTGGACGTGGAGATCACTGCCGTGGAGATGGGCAGCCAGGCCCTGGAACTGCTGCGCGACGAGGTCTACGACTGCATGGTCATCGACCTCAAGCTGCCCGACATGGAAGGCGGCGAACTGCTAAAGCGCATGGCCAGCGAAGACATCTGCTCCTTCCCACCGGTGATCGTCTACACCGGTCGCAGCCTGACCCGCGACGAAGAAGCGGCGCTGCTCAAGTATTCGCGTTCCATCATCATCAAGGGTGCGCGCTCGCCGGAGCGGCTGCTCGACGAGGTGACCCTGTTCCTGCACAAGATCGAGGCCGACATGCCGCTCGATCGCCAGCGCATGCTGGAAAGCGCCCGCAGTCGCGAAAAGGCCTTCGACGGCCGCACCCTGCTGCTGGTGGACGACGACGTGCGCAACATCTTCGCCCTCACCAGTGCCCTGGAGCAGAAGGGCGCCAAGGTGGAGATCGCCCGCAACGGCCTGGAAGCGCTGGAGAAGCTCGACAACAGCGATACCATCGACCTGGTGCTGATGGACATCATGATGCCGATGATGGACGGCTACGAAGCCATGCGCGAGATCCGCAAGCGGCCGCACATGAAGAAGCTGCCGATCATCGCCATCACCGCCAAGGCCATGAAGGATGACCAGGAGCGCTGCCTCGCCGCCGGCGCCAGCGACTATCTGGCCAAGCCCATCGACCTGGACCGGCTGTTCTCGCTGATCCGTGTCTGGATGCCGTCGCTGGAGCGGCTGTAGGTCATGAGCGAACGGCTGCAGGACATCGAGCTGAGGTTGCTGCTGGAAGGCATCTTCCTGAGATACAGCCACGACTTCCGCAATTACTCCAAGGCCTCGCTCAAGCGGCGGGTGCTGCAGGCGCTGACGCGCTTCGACTGCCCGAGCATCTCGACGCTGCAGGAGCGCGTGCTGCGCGATCCGGCGCTGTTCGCCGAGCTGCTGCAATTCATCACCATCCCGGTCAGCGAGATGTTTCGCGATCCGGGCTACTTCCTCGCCCTGCGCCAGCAGGTGGTGCCGATCTTGCGCACCTACCCCTCGCTCAAGGTGTGGATCGCCGGCTGCAGCACCGGCGAGGAAGTCTTCTCCATGGCCATCCTGTTCCAGGAAGAAGGGCTGCTCGAGCGCACCCTGTTCTATGCCACCGACATCAATCCGCGCTCCATGGAGAAGGCCCGCCAGGGCATCTTTCCGCTGGAGCGCATGCGCGCCTACACCGCCAGCTACCAGAAGGCCGGCGGCACCCGAGCGTTTTCCGACTATTACACCGCGGCCTACGACGGCGCCCTGTTCGACAAGTCGCTGATCGCCAACGTGACCTTCGCCGACCACAGCCTGGCCACCGACAGCGTCTTTTCCGAGACGCAGCTGGTGTCCTGCCGCAACGTGCTCATCTACTTCAACAAGAATCTGCAGAATCGGGCACTCGGCCTGTTCCACGAGTCCCTCAGCCACCGCGGCTTTCTCGGCCTGGGCAGCAAGGAGTCGCTGGACTTCTCCGCCTATGCCAGCCACTTCGAGCCGGTGGTGAAGCAGGAACGGCTGTTCCGCAGGCTCTAGCATGTTCCCGCCCCTGAAACCGTTGCGCCTCATCGTCATCGGAGCCTCTGCCGGCGGGCTGCAGGTGCTGCTGCGCCTGCTCTCGACCCTGCCGGCCAGCTACCGCCTGCCGCTGGCGGTGGTGCTGCACCTGCCGGACGATCGCAATTCGCGCCTGGCCGAGCTGTTTCAGCAGCGACTGGCCTTGCGGGTACGCGAGGCCGAGGACAAGGACGCTATACTGCCGGGCAGCCTGTATTTCGCGCCGCCGGGTTATCACCTGCTGGTGGAGGACGACTTCACCCTGTCGCTGTCGCGTGACGAGCCGGTGCAGTTTTCCCGGCCGTCCATCGATGTCTTGTTCGAAAGCGCGGCCGATGCCCTGGGCGAGCAGGTCTGCGGCATCCTGCTGACCGGTGCCAACCAGGACGGCGCCAGCGGCTTGCACGCCCTGGCGCAGAACCGCGGCATCACCGTCGTCCAGTCGCCGCAGTCGGCCGAGGTGCCGACCATGCCCGAGGCGGCGCTGAAGAGATTCCACCCGGATTTCGTGCTGGATGTGCCGGGCATCCATCTATTGCTCATCGAGCTGGAACGCGACCATGGCTGAAGTACCCGTCGAACAGGCGAAGCTCCTGCTCGTAGACGACCTGCCGGAAAATCTCCTGGCACTGGAAGCCCTGCTGCGCAGCGAGGCGTTGGAGATCTTCCAGGCCAGCTCCGCGGAGGCCGCGCTGGAGCTTCTGCTGATGCACGAATTCGCCCTGGCGATCCTCGATGTGCAGATGCCGGGCATGAACGGTTTCGAACTGGCGGAAATGATGCGCGGCCTGGAAAAGACCCGGCACATTCCCATCGTCTTCGTCAGCGCCGCCGGCCGCGACCTCAACTACGCCTTCAAGGGCTACGAGAGCGGTGCGGTGGATTTTTTGCACAAGCCCCTCGATGTCCATGCGGTGAAGAGCAAGACCCGGGTCTTCGTCGACCTCTACTGGCACCGCAAGCGCCTAGCCGAGCAGCTGGTGGCCCTGGAGCAGAGTCGCCAGGAGCAGGAGATCCTGCTCGCCGAGCTGCGCCAGACCCAGGTCGAGCTGCAGCAGGCGGTGCGCACCCGGGACGACTTCATGTCCATGGTCTCCCACGAACTCAAGACGCCGCTCAATACCCTGATGCTCGAAGCCCAGCTGCGCCGCATGTACCTGGACAAGGGCAAGCTGGAGGCCTTCACGCCCGACAAGCTGGCCGGCATGGCCGAGCGTGACGAGCGGCAGATCCAGCGCCTGGTGCACCTGATCGACGACATGCTCGACATCTCGCGGATCCGCACCGGCAAGCTGTCCATCCGCCCCTCGCAGTGCGACCTCGCCGCCCTGGTCAACACCGTGGTCGACAGCTTCGCCTCGCAATTCGCCGCCGCCGGTTGCCCGGTGGAGCTGCACGCCGAAGGCCCGGCGCCCGGCTACTGGGATGAATTCCGCATCGAGCAGGTGATCACCAACCTGCTGACCAACGCCATGAGATACGGCGCCGGGCGTCCGGTGGAGATTTCCCTGCGCAGCGATGGCGCCGACGTGGAGTTGAGCGTCAAGGACCATGGCATCGGCATCCCGGTGGAGCACCAGGCGCTGATCTTCCGCCAGTTCGAGCGCGCCAGCGGCACCGAGAACATCGCCGGCCTGGGCCTGGGCCTCTATATCGCCGACCAGATCGTCAAGGCGCACCATGGCAGCCTGCACGTGGAAAGCATCGCCGGGCAGGGTGCGACCTTCCGCCTGCGACTGCCTTGCCTGCCGACCTAGGCAGCATTGACAGGACCCCAGGCGCCCGCGAGAATCGCGAAAAGAGGTGGGATGTCGTACCTCTTGCCAGATAACTCCATAAGAAGGCGCCCGCTCATGTCCGAAGTCTCCTCGTCACCTTTCCACCGTCTGTTGCTGACCGGCGCTGCCGGCGGCTTGGGCAAGGAGCTGCGCCAGCGGCTCAAGCCCCATGCCGAGACCCTGCGGCTGTCGGACATCGCACCGATGGCGGCGGCCGAAAGTCCGGCGGAAGAGGTGGTGACCTGCGACCTGGCGGACAAGGCTGGCGTCCATGCCCTGGTGGAAGGCGTCGATGCCATCCTGCACTTTGGCGGTATCTCCACCGAGCACGCCTTCGAACCCATCCTCGAAGCCAATATCCGCGGCACCTTCAACCTCTATGAGGCCGCGCGCCGTCATGGGGTGAAGCGCGTCGTCTTCGCCAGCTCCAACCATGTCATCGGCTTCTATCGCCAGGACCAGCGCATCGACGCCAGCGTGCCCCAGCGTCCGGACAGCTACTACGGCCTGTCCAAGGCCTTTGGCGAAGACCTGGCGACCTTCTATTTCGATCGCTATGGCATCGAGACGGTGAGCATCCGCATCGGCTCCTCCTTCCCCGAGGCGCAGAATCGCCGCATGCTCGCCACCTGGCTGAGCTACGAAGACTTGACTGACCTCATCCTGCGCAGCCTGACCACTCCAGATGTCGGTCACACCATCGTCTATGGCGCCTCCGACAACCGCGACAGCTGGTGGGACAACCGCCTGGCCGCGCACCTGGGCTTCCAGCCCAAGGACAACTCCGAGCAATTCCGCGCCAAGGTCGAGGCCCAGCCCATGCCGGCGGCGGACGATCCGTCGATGGTCTACCAGGGTGGTGCCTTCGTCGCCACCGGTCCCTTCGACGACTGAGGAGGGCCGCCATGACTGCCGAATTGCTCGTCGATGCCCGCAACGCCACTGGCGAGTGCCCGGTCTGGCACGTTGCCGAACAGGCGCTCTACTGGGTCGATATCCCGGCCAAACGGCTGCACCGCTGGACCCCGACAGGCGCCCTGGACAGCTGGAGCGCACCGGAAATGCTCGCCTGCATCGCTGCGCGCGAGGGCGGCGGCTGGCTCGCCGGTCTGGAAAGCGGCCTCTTCGCCCTGCAGGCCGAGGCTTCCGGTCAGCTCAGCGGCGAGCGCCTGGTCGCTCTAGACCATGCCCAGCCGACCATGAGATGCAACGACGGTCGCTGCGATCGCCAGGGCCGCTTCCTAGTGGGCACCATGGTGCAGGACATGGCGCAGGGCGCCCCGGCTGGGCGCCTCTACAGCCATACGGCCGGCGACGGCGCCCGGCTGCTGCTGGACGACCTCATCGTGCCCAACGGCCTGGCCCTGAGCCCCGATGGCCGCACCCTCTATCTGTCCGACTCCCATCCCAGCCGTCAACTGATCTGGGCGTTCGACTACGATCCCGACTCGGGCACACCCAGCAACCGGCGGCTGTTCGTCGACATGAACACTCATCCCGGCCGGCCCGATGGCGCCGCGGTGGATGTCGACGGCTGCTACTGGATCTGCGGCAACGATGCCGGTCTGATCCATCGCTTCACGCCCGACGGCCGGCTCGATCGCTCCCTGGCCGTGCCCGTCAAGAAGCCGGCCATGTGCGCCTTTGGCGGACGCAACCTGGACACCCTGTTCGTGACCTCCATCCGTCCGGGTGGCGATCTGAGCGATCAGCCGCTGGCGGGTGGTCTGTTCGCCCTGGACCCCGGCGTGCAGGGGTTGCCGGAGCCTGCCTTCGCCGGCTGAAGCGGTCCCGGTTTAAGACACCGCAGGACTGCCGGACGGCGGCGTCCTGAGCGGCGCCGGGTAATCTCGGGAAACCGGTTGTCATGCTTTTGTCATGAACATCGGCAGGGCTCATGCCCAGGCGGCTTATAATCAGGTCTTATCCGCCGTAAACCGCTGCCATGACCTCTTCAACCGCAAGCCGCCCCACTGCCCGTTACTACGGTCTGGAATGGCTGAGATTCCTCATGGCGCTGTACATGGTCGTCTACCACCTGGGCGGGCTCTACAGCGATCTGCCGGATGCCTTCCGCCGCCTGGCCGGCATGGGCTTCTTCGCCACCAGCACCTTCTTCCTGCTCTCCGGTTTCCTGCTGGCCCACGTCAGCCTGGATCGCCAGGGCGCGCTCAAGGGCAGCTCCCGTGGCTTCGTCCTGCGGCGGCTGTGCAACCTCTATCCCATCCACCTGCTGACCCTGCTGGTCGCGCTAGGGCTGTCCTACTGGCTGTCCCAGGATTCCTGGCTGGAACACGGGGTGCCGGTCTACTACAACCAGCATCCCTATCTGCAGCTGGAGGAGGGCAGCGCGCTGGACGAGATGCTGCCGCTGTCCTGGCTGGCGGCCACCACCCATGTGCTCTTGCAACTGCTACTGCTGCAATCCTGGGAACCGCGCTTTCTCTGGCTCAACGGCGCCGCCTGGTCGATCTCGGCGCTGCTGTTCTTCTACCTGCTGTTCCCGCTGCTCGGCCCGCGCCTGATGCGCCTGCGCCGCTGGGCCCTGGCTGCCGTCATGCTCTGGGGGCTCTATCTGCTCGGTCCGCTAGTGGCCACCTGGGCCCAGGCCTTCGATACCGTGACGGTGGGCGTCATCCACCGCAATCCGCTGATCCGCCTGCCGGAATTCCTGCTCGGCATCCTCCTCTATCGCGCCGTGCAGGAGCCCTGGGTGGCCGAGACCACCCAGCGCCTGCGCGTGCCGCTGCTGCTGTTCGGCCTGACCGGCCTGTGGCTGGGCGCCCTGCTGCTGGAAGGCGATGGCCGCCGCTGGTTCTACCTGGTCCACAATGGCCTGCTGACGCCCTTCCAGGCCGCGGTGCTGCTGGCCTGCGCCACCTTCGGCGAACCCGGTCGCGCCGGCGTGCGCCGCCTGGCCCAGCGCCTCGGCGAGGCCTCGCTGTGCATCTTCGCCGTCCACACCCCGCTGATCGGCGTGCTCGAACCCTGGACCCGCACCCTGCTGGGCTGGATGCACCTGGCCGGCGACAGCCTCGAAGACCTGGCCGAAGACGTCGGCGAGGCACTGGCCCTGCCCATCCCCATTCCCGGCTGGATGCTGCCGCTGCACCTGGTGCTCATCGTCCTGCTCGGCCTGGCCATGCAGCGCTGGGTGGCCGGTCCGCTGCGCCGCTGGCTGCAGGCGCGGCTGCCCAAGCTCTAACTTACATAGGTCAGCGGATTATTAAGGTTTAGTACGTTATCCTTTAATTAACCGACTGCTTATTAATGGATAACGTCATGCGGAAGCAGGATTTGAGTCCCGAACGCCAGGCGTGCCTGGTTCGTTGTCCAGACTATCCCCACTGCTATGCGCTGGTGCCTCCACCCGTGCCGCGGCGGCTACCCATGGAGGCCAGGCTGAGACGGGCCTTAGGGGACGCCCAGGAGGCCCTGGGTATGCTCAAGGCTTCCAGCCAGTTGCTGCCGAACCACGACCTGATCACCCGCACCCTGGCGCGGCGGGAGGCGGTACACAGCTCGCAGATCGAGGGCACACGCACGCAACTTCCTGAGTTGTTCGAGTATGAAGTGACGGGTGGCGAGGGTTTGCCCCTTGATGCGGGCATTACCCAGCGCTACGTGCAGGCGCTGGAATTCGGGCTGGCCACCTATCGCCAACAGGGCAGCCGAGCGGCTTTGGATGAGCGTCTGGTCAAGCAGTTGCACGCTGAGCTGATGCACGACGCTGGGGAAGCCTATCGACCGGGCGAATACCGCGTCACTCAAGCCTGGATCGGTCAGAGTCGACGGATCGAGGACGCCACCTTCGTACCCCCGCCACCTGAATACCTACCGGAGTGCATGGCCGCTTTCGTGCGCGATGTGCTGCACTACACGCCCGCTGAGGACGAACAGGGCGAACTCTCCGTCGTTGCGCAATTGGCGCTGGCGCATGCCCAGTTCGAGACTATCCACCCGTTTGTCGATGGTAATGGACGGGTGGGGCGCCTGCTGCTGCCATTGCTGCTGGCCACCGAAGGCTATCCACCGCTGTACCTCTCGGGCTTCCTGCTACGCAATCGGCGGGACTACTACGATACCCTGGCGGCCACGCAGCTCAGAGGTGACTGGGCTCCCTGGTGCACCTTCCTGGCCGAGGCGGTGACCCATGCCTGCCGCTCCGCCGTAGCCATCGCCCAGGATATGACAGCGCTGGAGCAGCGCTGGCAAAGGCAACTCGAAACGCTCGGATTACGTAGTGACGCTGCGGCGCTCAAGCTGCCACTGCTATTACTGGCCCAGCCGGTCGTTACCGTGCGCCAGGTGCAGCTATGGCTCGGCGTATCCTTTCCGACGGCCAACAAGGCCTTAGAGGTTCTGGTCAAGTGCGGCATCCTCAGCGAGCCGGCGCAGCGTCGCCACCGGGTCTACCATGCTCGCGAATTACTCGACAGGCTGAGCCAGAACTAACCCCTTAAGAAGGTCTTAAGCCAGCCCAGATAGCCTCGCCGCAGGAATCCGCAGCGGAGCTGAGTCTTGTCCAGCGAATACGAAGTCCACGGCCCCCACGACCACGAGGTGGAACACGCCACCCACGGCGCCCATCGCCGTGACAGCCTCACCGGCCGCATCGCCGTTACCACCGCCATCCTGGCGACGCTAGGCGCCCTCTGCGCCTACCAGGGCGGCAACGCCGAGAGCCTGGCGCTCTACTACAAGAACGAAGAAGCCATCGCCAAGACCGAAGCCGCCAACCAGTGGGGCTACTACCAGGCCAAGGGCGAAAAGCAGAACCTCGCCGACTTGGGCGCTGCCCTCGCGACCAACCCCGACACCGCTCAACGCTTCACCCAGGACAGCCAGCGCTACGCCCAGCAAAAGGCCGAGATCCGTACCAAGGCCGAAGCCTTGGAGGAAAAGGTCATGGCCAACGAAGCCCTGAGCGAAACCCAGCTCCACCGCCATCACCGCTGGGCCCAGGCCACCATGCTGATGCAGGTCGCCATCTCCCTGGCCGCCATCACCCTACTGACCCGGCGACGCTGGTTGCAGGCAGCGGTCTATGGGGTGGCCGGGGGAGGGGTGGTTGTAGGGGTGTTGGCGTTGCTGCACGTCTAGCCATTCAGGCGTTGCCAGAGAGCGACCAACAGGCACTCAAAGGTACGACTTGCCACAGCGATAGAATTGGCTTTACTGAAAGCCTGAGGTTTCGTATACGTTACAAATAATCAACTTTGTTACGTATGCAGAACATGGATAGCGAGCTGATCATTCAACGTCTTGGCAGCCAACTCCGCCAGCGGCGCCTCAATCGAGGCCTTACGCAAGCGAGCCTCGCCGAACTGGCAGGCCTTACTCGGCAAAAGATCATCGCTGTGGAGCGAGGAGACTCCCGTGTCGGTATGGCAGCCTACGCACGAGCGCTCGCAGCCTTGGATTGCGAGCTGGCAATAATCCCTGCCGCCTTGCCGACCTTGGACGAGATTCAGGGGATATTCGACTGATGAAGACCCGGCTGCGAGTCGCAACTCCTGCAGGCGGGAGCGGAGCGCTCATGGCTCAGGATGGCGACTACCTGTTCCGCTACCAGGACGATGCTTCGGCAATGGCTGCCATCAGTCTGCTGATGCCGGTGCGCCTGGATGACTATCGCCGCCGCGAACTGCATCCGATCTTCCAGATGAATTTGCCGGAAGGCTATGTACTGGAGCAGCTACGCAACAGGTTGGCCAAGCTGGTACCTCTGGATCCTATGGCTCTGCTGGCCCTGACGGGCAGTAGTTCGCCCATCGGTCGCGTGACGGTGACATCGCCTGAGATCGATACACTACTGGAACGCCAGCGCTTTCCAGGCGAACGACTCAGCGAGATTCTCGCCTGGGATGGCACGGAAGACCTGTTCGTCGAATTGGTGGATCGCTACATCCTGCGCGCCGGTATCTCCGGCGTACAGCCCAAGGTGTTGGTGCCCGAGCGGGAGGATGCCCGCTTCACCTCGAGAACCGCCGAGTTGATCATCAAGAGCGGTCGAGACGAATTTCCAGGACTGGCAATCAACGAATACCTCTGCATGTCCGTGGCCCGCGAAGCAGGCATTCCGGTGCCGGAATTTCACCTTTCCAGCAACGCCAAGCTCTTCGTCATGCGCCGGTTCGACCGCGACGAACATCTTGAACCTCTCGGCTTCGAAGATATGGCTGCCCTGATGGGGCTGGCAGCTGAGCAGAAGTACAGCAAGAGCTATTCGGCGATCGCCAAGGCCATCCGCCTGTTCTGTGCGCCCGAACATGTCCGCTCTTCGCTGGCGCAACTCTTCGCCACGGTGAGCCTGAGCTGCATCCTCGGCAATGGCGATGCGCATCTGAAGAACTTCGGCTTGCTCTATGCCGACCCTACCCAGCGTGATGCACGGCTGGCGCCCGCCTACGACATCGTCAACACCACCGCCTACCTTCCCGAGGATGTTCTGGCGCTGGAGTTGATGGGCAACAAGTCGCTGTTTGCCTCGCGCCAGGGTTTGCTGGATTTTGCGGAAGTCTGCGACGTTGAACGACCGGCTGAGGTGATCCGCGCCCAGCTGGAGGCGCTGGAGCGGGTCCTAATGCGTGCAACTGACCTTTGCGAGCAGGCGCCACAGATCGTCGCTGCCATCCGGCACAGCGCTGCGCCCTTCGTGCAGACGTTCGGCTAAAGCACGAGGACTCGGAAAAGGCAGGGCAAAAGCCCAAATTACAGGCATGAAAAAGCCGCGCAACGCGCGGCTCCTGAAAGATGGTGGGCCCACACGGACTTGAACCGTGGACCAAAGGATTATGAGTCCTCTGCTCTAACCAACTGAGCTATAGGCCCTATAGCGCGGTGGAGTATACCGGGGGTGGCGGGGATCGCCAAACCCTTGTCGGGCATAAAAAAACCGGAGCCTGGGCTCCGGTTTTCTGGTGCAGCGGCTACGTCTTACTCGTCGAGGAAGGAGCGCAGGTGTTCGCTGCGGGACGGGTGGCGCAGCTTGCGCAGGGCCTTGGCTTCGATCTGGCGGATACGCTCGCGGGTGACGTCGAACTGCTTGCCCACTTCCTCGAGGGTGTGGTCGGTGTTCATGTCGATGCCGAAACGCATGCGCAGGACCTTGGCTTCACGGGCGGTGAGGCCGGAGAGCACGTCGCGGGTGGCTTCCTTGAGGCTTTCGCTGGTGGCCACTTCGATCGGGGACTGCATGGAGCTGTCCTCGATGAAATCGCCCAGGTGCGAATCCTCGTCGTCGCCGATGGGCGTCTCCATGGAGATCGGCTCCTTGGCGATCTTGAGCACCTTGCGGATCTTGTCCTCGGGCATCTCCATGCGCTCGCCCAGCTCTTCCGGGGTCGGCTCGCGACCCATCTCCTGCAGCATCTGGCGGGAGATCCGGTTCAGCTTGTTGATCGTCTCGATCATGTGCACCGGAATCCGGATGGTGCGCGCCTGGTCGGCGATGGAGCGGGTGATGGCCTGGCGAATCCACCAGGTGGCATAGGTGGAGAACTTGTAGCCACGGCGATATTCGAACTTGTCCACCGCCTTCATCAGACCGATGTTGCCTTCCTGGATCAGATCGAGGAATTGCAGACCACGGTTGGTGTACTTCTTGGCGATGGAGATCACCAGGCGCAGGTTCGCCTCGACCATTTCCTTCTTGGCGCGGCGGGCCTTGGCCTCGCCGATGGACATGGCGCGGTTGATGTCCTTGATCTGCGAGACTTTCAGCTCGTAGTCACGCTCCAGTTCGGCCAGCTGGGCCTGCTTGGCCTTGATGTCGGCCTGGAAGCGCTCGAGACCTTCGGCGTACTTGGGCTTGCCCTTGAGCAGGCCGGAGGTCCATTCGGTGTTGGTCTCGTTGCCGGGGAAGTGGCGCAGGAAATCGGCACGCGGCATGCGCGCATCGCGCACGGCGAGCTGCATGATGGCGCGCTCGAGGCCACGCACCCGCTCCAAGGACTCGCGCACGCGGATCACCAGGGCTTCGTACTGCTTGGGCACCAGCTTGATCGGCGAGAACAGCAGGGCCAGGGCGACGAATTCTTCCACGGCGTGGTCGTTGTCGCGGCCGTGCTTCTTCAGCACCTTCTTGGTCTTTTCCAGCTGCTCGGCGACCGCGCCGAAACGCAGGCGAGCCTCTTCCGGATCCGGACCGCCGTCGCCTTCTTCCTCGTCGGCGTCGTCGCTTTCTTCCTCTTCGTCCTTCTCGTCGTCCACGGCCTTGGCATCGGTGGCCTTGTTCGGGACGGGCAGGACCTCGCTCTCATTCGGCAGGCTGCCGTCGTCGGGATCGATGTAGCCGGCGAGGACGTCGGACAGGCGACCGCCTTCGGTGGTGACGCGGGTGTATTCGCTGAGGATATAGTCGACGGTGCCCGGGAACTGGGCGATGGCGCCCATGACTTCGCGGATGCCTTCCTCGATGCGCTTGGCGATCTCGATCTCGCCTTCGCGGGTCAGCAGCTCCACGGTACCCATTTCACGCATGTACATGCGCACCGGGTCGGTGGTACGGCCGACATCGCTTTCCACCGCGGCCAGGGCGGCGGCGGCTTCTTCGGCGGCGGCTTCGTCGGTATCGGTTTCCGCCAGCAGCAGGGCATCAGCGTCCGGCGCGGTCTCGAATACGTTGATCCCCATGTCATTGATCATGCGGATGATGTCTTCCACCTGTTCCGGATCTGAAATATCCTCCGGTAGGTGGTCATTGACCTCCGCGTAAGTCAGGTAACCCTGCTCACGACCGCGGGCGATCAATTCTTTCAGACGGGATTGCTGTTGCGCTTTTCCGGACATAGGTACCCTTCCACTGAAGGCTTAGGCGGGCAAAAATAGCTGAACATTATAGCCGGTTAGACGGTGGTCGTGCCAGTTAGGTCACGGACCCCGCCGGACGGCTGAGGAGTTCGCGTAGGCGGTCCTTGTCTTCGGAGCTCAGTTCGCTCTGTCGCGCCTTGCGTAGGAGTTGCTCCAGCGAGCGATCACGCTGGCTGGCGGCTAACCTCGTTATGGTGTCGAAAAACTGTTGTTCAAGGTTGTCGCCGGCAATCAGCCACTCTTTTTCCGCCAGGGCGCGCAGTAGTCGCCCCTGTTCGGTGCCGTGCCAGCGGGCGATGAGCGCCAGGGTGCTCTGTCCCGGCTTCTTCTGCAGCGCCTCGACCAGGGCGACCAGTAGCTGGGCGTACTGATCGCTTTCCTCGGCCAGGTCGCGGGCGTCCTGCACCGCCTGGGCCAGCGTCGGGTGATGCAGCAGGCTGCGTAGCGCGGCCAGCACCGGGGTCTCCACCTTGACCGGTGGCTGGCGCGGGATGCGCTCGCCGCCGCCCTTGCCGTTGAAATCCTTTTTCCAGCCCTTGCCGTCGCGCCCGCCCTTGCCCTCGCGGCGTGGCGTCCACTGCTGCTGCGCCGGCGCTTCCTCGGCATGGGCGTAGGCGTAGTCGCCATAGTCCATGGGAGGCGCATCCTGCGCCGGTGCGGACGGTGCCAGCTGGCTCAGGGCGTCGTTGCCGAGACCGGTGAGTTCGCTCAGGCGCTGGCGCATCAGCAGGCGCAGGTTGTTGCCGGGAATCTTCTCGATCAGCGGCGCCGCCAGGGTGGCCAGGTGCGCCTTGCCTTCGAGGGTGGCCGGGTCCGCTTCGATCATCAGTTGCTGGAAGAAATACTCGGCCAGCGGCTGGGCCTGCTGGACGAAACGCGCCTGGAAGGCATCCGCCCCCTCGGCACGCACCAGGGTGTCGGGGTCCTCGCCTTCGGGCAGGAACAGGAAGCGCACCCGGAAGCCGTCCTTGAGCACCGGCAGGGCCGATTCCAGGGCGCGCCAGGCGGCGCTGCGGCCGGCCTGGTCGCCGTCGAAGCAGAACAGGATGCTCGGCACGATGCGGAACAGCCGCTTGATGTGCTCTTCGCTGGTGGCGGTGCCCAGGGTGGCCACGGCATTGCGGATGCCCTGCTGGGCCAGGGCGATGACGTCCATGTAGCCTTCCACGACGAGGATCTCGTCCAGGTCGCGGTTTTGCTTGCGTGCCTCGAACAGGCCGTAGAGTTCCTGGCCCTTGTGGAAGACCGGGGTTTCCGGCGAGTTGAGGTACTTGGGCTTGTCGTCGCCCAGCACCCGACCACCAAAGGCGATCACCCGGCCCCGGCTGTCGCGGATCGGGAAGATCACCCGGTCGCGAAAGCGATCGTAGCGCTTGCCGCTCTCGGCGTTCTCCACCAGCAGGCCGGCATCGAGCATGGCCTTCTGCTGCAGGTCGTCGCCACCCAGATGCTTGCCCAGGTTGTCCCAGCCTGGCGGGGCGAAGCCCAGGCCGAAGTCGCGGGCGATCTCGCCGGTGAGGCCGCGCTTCTTCAGGTAGTCCACCGCCGCCTGGCGCTTGGGATGGTTGCGCAGCGCCAGGCGATAGAATTCGGCGGCCGCGGCCAGCAGCGGATAGAGCGGCGAGTCCGTGGGTTGTCGCGGCTTGCGCCGGCCACCGCTTTCCTCGCGCGGCACGTCCACGCCGGCTTTCTTGGCCAGTTCCTCGACCGCCTCGGGAAATTCGAGGTTGTCGTGGTCCATGATGAAGCCCAGGGCGTTGCCGCCGGCGCCGCAGCCGAAGCAGTAGTAGAACTGCTTGTCGGGGCTGACGCTGAAGGAGGGCGTCTTCTCGTTATGGAAGGGGCAACAGGCCATCCAGTTCTTGCCGGCCTTCTTGAGCTTCACCCGTGCGCCCACCACTTCGACGATGTCGGTGCGGTTGAGCAGGTCGTCGATGAAGCCTTGCGGGATGAGTCCGGCCATGGTCAGCGTCTGGATAGAGGAGCGAAGAGCGGAGGATGAAGCGAGGAGGGCAGTCTAGTGCGGTGCCTCAGAAGTTATCTACACAATTCTGGCGGCGCTTTTTCGTCCTGGACGGCGTTGCTACTCCTCGCCATAGCCCTGCTATGACTCGTCGCAGCGCCTTGCCCAGGCCAAAAAATCACTCGCCAAATCTTGCGCGAACTTCGGAGGCACCGCACTGCGCCAGAGGACGCCAGGGCGAAGCGGGAAGGCCAGAAACAAACAACCCGACCAGAGGTCGGGTTGTTTGATGACGCCAGAGAAACGCTGTAACTCAGTACAGACGCTCGCGACGGCGCTGTTCGCGCTGTACTTTCTTAGCGTGGCGCTTGACCGCGGCGGCAGCTTTACGCTTGCGCTCGGCGGTGGGCTTTTCGTAGAACTCGCGGCTACGAACTTCGGCCAGTACACCGGCCTTCTCGCAGGAACGCTTGAAACGACGCAGCGCTACGTCGAAGGGTTCGTTTTCTTTGACTTTGACGTTGGGCATCCAGGTCGTACCTTCAAATTTACCGAGGTTTAATCCAACGCTAGCGGCAAAAGGGCACGGGAAGCGTCGGTTTTTAGGTGGGTGGGAGCCAGCCATCGCTGACTGACTCCCCCCTAAGAACCGTACGTGCGTCTTTCAACGCTGACGGCTCAAGCCTTGTACAAAGCTCATGCGTGAGCCGGTTTGTCTACTGTCAAACCGCGTGCATGAAGCTGCTGGTGGCAAGTGGGGTGCAATAGTACGCGATTTTCCAAGCTGTCACCACCTCCGTTTGACCGAAAAATGATGTGATGGTCATGCCATCCGGTTTCTTGGGTTATCGGATTCTTGCACAGCTGACACAAGCCCTTCTGGCTGCTGTAGAGCGACGTCACCTGCGTCCGGTACTTCAGCTTCAAAAGCATCCGTCGTTGCCGCAAGATTTCGCCTTCAGCTTCCCAGGCCGGATCGAACGGGTTGTACTCCGCTGTCACCTTTATGTGCCGCTCAATCGCCATGCTCTCTAGTGAGTACAGGGCGACCTCCCGCTTTTTACCGTCCTCTCCTAGCACTACGGTGGCGAACCTTTTCTTGCCTTCTTCCCGAGCCAGGTAGTACCGCCTCCCGACCCAATCCAATGGCTTGTTGGGGTGTCGCCGTTTAGCCCAACGCCATACCGCATTGTAGATCCGATGATCCATGCGGCTGAACGCCTCCTTAGCTACCACGGGGCGGTGGTACATCGCCCAGCCCCGCAGCATCGGATTCAGCAGGTGGATGAGGTCCGCCTGTGTCACCGTCTTATGTCTACTGACGGCTTCCCGCACCTTGCTGTAGAACGCTTGCGCGTTTTTCCTGCTCGGTTTGATGAGGAGCTTCCCTTTGTATTTGCGGAAATTCCACCCTAGGAAGTCAAAGCCTCGGTCGATGTGCACAACGTGCGTTTTCTCCGGTGACAGTCGTAACCCGCGCGGGGCGAGGAACGCTTCCACCCAAGGTCTGACGACACCTTCCAGAAGCTCCTTAGAGTTTCCGGTAATGACGAAGTCATCCGCATACCGCACCACATTGACCTTTGGCGACTTGATCTTGAGCTTTTTAATGTGTTGCCTAAGCCCGATCTCAAGTCCGTCCAGTGTCATATTTGCCAAGGTGGGAGAGATGATTCCCCCCTGAGGCGTGCCGGCTTCCGTTGCCGATAGATGGCCTTTGTCTATGACGCCAGCCTTCAACCATTTTTGGAGTATCGCTCGGTCCATGGGGACCTTGCGGATCAGCCAGTCGTGGTTGATATGGTCGAAGCATCCCTGGATATCTGCCTCGAACACCCATCGGGCCGAGGCCTTTTTGGATAGTGAGACAAACAGCTGTCCCATTGCGTCCGCCGTAGACCGTTCAACCCTGAAGCCGTAGCTATTCGGGTCTGCGGTGGTTTCCGCGATGGGGGCTAGGGCAAGCAGATATAGCGCTTGCATTGCCCGATCCAGCATGGTCGGAATTCCCAGGGGGCGTTCCTTTCCATTGGCTTTAGGTATGTACACCCTTTTGAGGGGGCGTGGGCGATACCCGTGGCTCTTCAACCTACCTACTGCTTTCCATTTGGTGTCAGGTGTATCCCAAAGCTCGCGGTCGACTCCCGCCGTGCGCTTACCTTGGTTTTCAGTAACTCGCCGTACAGCCAAGAATCTGGCTGACTTAGAGCGGGTCAGCATCCTTTGCAGGGCCTTTGCTCTGCGCCATTTGCCTTCCCGACAAGCCTTCGCAATTCGCATCTGCATCCTTCGAACATTCCGCATGGTCCGACGCCAATCGACGTCGTGCCATTTGTGCGGAGTGCTGGAAAGCGCAGACACGTCTACAAGACCGAGCTCTTTCATGCTTCTTTCCTCTCCAGTGGGTTCACCCCTGAAGAGACGCACGTCCCCCCTGACGGGAGGAATACATCCCATCAGGAGATTGATTGCGGACCAAATACAACTTGGTCCTGGTGAATCGTAGAGACAAAGGTTAGCGAGAGGTCATGCGACGCAAGACCAGTGCGGAAGTCTGCCCGGTTTCCCGTGGGGTGATGTTTCAACCCCTATTCAGACGATTACAGCCTGACGTTCGCTTTCTCCGCTATCCCATACCCGCACCGCCAACAGGTTGCCTTGCGGCTTCCCTGCCCAGAGGGCAGCGATACGGGCTTACCACGTTCCCTGCCTGTCACACGACTGGGTTAGGACCTGCCTTTCCGCCGGAGATCACATTGACGACGTACCCCCAAACCCTACAGGAGTAACCGATCTCATACCGTTTGGTTCATGCCTATCAGCAGCTTTGGCACGGTTATCCTCACGACGTTTATCAGCAGTTCACATATGTTGCCCATACCAGCCAGCCTAGCGCCTCAACCCGGTTCTGCTCCGAGTATCCGCCCCACCACCTCGCGATGATGTGACGCCAAATGGGGCTACATTGTCAGTAGAGCTTCACACCCCACCGTTGCCAGTGACGCATGTCTACGTAGGCTACCGTTGGTCGCACAACGAGTCCGCTGCCACCCCTTTTTGGAGATGGTTGGACAATGACAAGCAGAGCTGTCGCTCTGTGCTTTGGAACAAGTACCCCCAATATCTCACGACAGTGGACAGATTCCATGCGCGAACGGATCTAGAGGATACTTGTGCCCTGAAGGGCGTAGGTATCGCCCTAGGGACTATTCGGAAGGTAGGAGAAGCGGAATTCCGCCATTTCCTATCGGTTGGGTTAGACCAAAGCCAAACCTCGCAATGCGATGATGGGCTGAGTGTCATAACTAACCAAAATCAGATACTTGTGCTGTTCTACAGGTTCGAACCCCCGGCATCGGGAATTCAGGTCTGATGGCACAGCTGCCGACCAAGCACAACACGAACCATGTCGTGTCGCACAGGGTTGCGGATAGTAACGCTTCAACTGCCCCGCTGCCAACCCCCGGCGGACGAAAAGCGCTGGCCGGTGCTGGAAGCGGCGCTTATCATGCGCAGCCTGACATTCTATACCCTCGAAGGCTTATCTCCATGCGTGTTCTGGGACTGGAAACGTCCTGCGATGAAACCGGCGTCGCTCTCTACGACAGCGAGCGCGGTCTGCTGGCCGATGCGCTGTTCAGCCAGATCGATCTGCATCGCGTCTACGGTGGCGTGGTACCGGAGCTGGCCTCGCGCGATCACGTCAAGCGCATGCTGCCGCTGATCCGCGAAGTGCTGGAAGAGGCGGGCAGCCGTCCCGCGGACGTGGACGCCATCGCCTATACCGCCGGCCCCGGCCTGGTCGGCGCCCTGCTGGTGGGCGCAGCCTGCGCCCAGGCGCTGGCGCTGGCCTGGGGCGTGCCTGCCCTGGGCGTCCACCATATGGAAGGTCATCTGCTGGCGCCCATGCTCGAAGAGCAGCCGCCGCAATTCCCCTTCGTCGCCCTGCTGGTGTCCGGTGGCCATACCCAGCTGGTGCGGGTCGATGGCATCGGCCGCTACAGCGTGTTGGGCGAGTCCCTGGACGATGCCGCCGGTGAGGCCTTCGACAAGACCGCCAAGCTGCTGGGTCTGAGCTATCCCGGTGGGCCGGAGATCGCCCGTCTGGCCGAGCGTGGCGTCGTGGGGCGGTTCGTCTTTCCGCGGCCCATGACCGATCGGCCTGGTCTGGACTTCAGCTTCAGCGGCCTCAAGACCTTTACCCTCACCACCTGGCAGCGCTGCCGGGCGGCCGGTGACGACAGCGAGCAGACCCGGTGCGACATCGCCCTGGCCTTCCAGACGGCGGTGGTCGAGACCCTGGCGATCAAGTGCAAACGCGCGTTGAAGCAGACCGGGCTCAAGTCGCTGGTGATCGCCGGAGGCGTCAGTGCCAACCGGGCGCTGCGGCAGAACCTGGAGCAGATGCTCGGCGAGCTGGGCGGCCAGGTCTTCTATGCGCGGCCGCGCTTCTGCACCGACAACGGCGCCATGATCGCCTACGCCGGTTGCCAGCGCCTGCTGGCCGGCCAGCAGGAAGGTCCGGCCATCGCCGTCAAGGCACGCTGGCCCATGGAGCAGTTGGCGGCGCTCTGAGACGGGCGGAGGGCGTCGCCGGGTAATCCCCGGGCGGCGCCAGGGTCAAAAATGACGCTCGGTGCCCTGGCGCAGGGCGCGCAGATTGTGTCGGTGGCGAATCAGGATGAGCAGGGCGAGCAGCAGCATCGGCGCCAGCAGATCCGCACGTTGCCAGGCCAACAGCGGCAGGATGCCGAGCACGGCGACCAGCGATGCCAGGGAGGCGATCCTCAGGCTGGCGAACACCGCAGCCCAGAGCACCAGCCCCAGCAGGGCCGCCGGCGGATAGAGGCCGAGCAGCAGCCCGGCCGCCGTGGCGACGCCCTTGCCACCACGGAAATGGAAGTACAGCGGATAGAGATGGCCGACCACGGCGGCCAGCCCGATCCAGGCCTGCTGCAGGGGTGACAGTCCCAGCTGCTGGGCGATGAGCACGGGAATCAGACTCTTGCTCAGGTCACCGGCTAGGGTCAGCAGCGCCAGCTTGCGCCCGGCCAGGCGCAGCATGTTGCTGGCGCCGGGATTGCCGGAGCCGTCGTGACGCGGGTCGCGGGTGCCGAACAGGCGACTGAGCAGCACGGCGAAGGACAGCGAGCCCAGCAGATAGGCCAGCAGGAGCAGCAGCCAGAACATGGTAGGGTTCCGCGCCAGGAGAAGGCTCGATTCTACCGACAGCCCGCCGCCCGACGATAGGCCGGCGGCGACGATCACACAGAGCACGGCAAAGGTGCGAGGCAAAGGCAGTGGACAAGGTTTTCATCGAGGGACTCGAGGTCGACACCGTGATAGGGGTGTATGACTGGGAGCGTGACATCCGCCAGTGCCTGCGCATCGATCTCACCATGGGCTGGGATATCCGCGCGGCGGCGGCGAACGACGAACTCGAACACACCCTGAACTATGCGGCGGTGGCCGAGCGCATCACCGCCTTTGCCCACGAGACCGCCTTCGAGCTGGTGGAGACCTTTGCCGAGCGCCTGGCTGCGCTGTTGCAGGCGGAATTCAAGCTGCCCTGGCTGCGCCTGCGCATCACCAAGCCCGGCGCGGTGCCGACCGCCCGTGGTGTGGGCGTGGAGATCGAGCGGGGGCAGGCGTGACCCGGGTCTATCTGGGGCTGGGCAGCAATATCCAGCGCGAGCAGCACCTGGGCATGGCCCTGGACGAACTCGCTGAACTGCTGACCGCCATGCAGTGCTCGCCGGTGTTCGAAAGCGAGGCGGTGGGTATCCGCAGCGCGCCCTTCTTCAATCTGGTGGTGGCGGGTGACACGGCGCTCGACCCGGCGGCCCTGAGTCAGAGACTCAAGGCCATCGAAACCCGCAGCGGTCGCTATGCGCCGGATCGTCAGGGCCTGCCCCTGGACATCGACATCCTGCTGCATGGCGACCTGACCGGCGAATTCGCCGGTCTGACCCTGCCGCGCGCCGAGATCCTGCGCAACGCCTTCGTGCTCTGGCCGCTGGCCCTGCTGGCCGGCGAGCGGCGGCATCCGGACAACGGCCGCCGGCTCGATGAGCTGTGGCAGGAGATGCGCGGCGAGACCACCCAGGTGTTGCGGCCGGTGGCTTTCAGCTGGAAGGGTCTGGAACTGACGCCCGACGCGTTGCTCAACGCCGATCTGGTATAGCGCGGCGGTCGCCGACCTGCGCTGCGCTCAGCGCCAACCTACGGGTTGGGTAGGTTGGGTTGAGACGGTTCCATCGTCGAAGCCCAGCGGTGTCGCGTGGTGGCTGGTGGCTGGTGGCGGGGGTGTTGGGCTTCGCTGCGCTCAGCGCCAACCTACGGGTCGGGTAGGTTGGGTTGAGACGGCTCTATCGTCGAAGCCCGACGATGCCGCGTGGTGGCGGGATGTTGGGCTTCGCTGTGCTCAGCGCCAACCTACGGGTCGGGTAGGTTGGGTTGAGACGATTCCATTATCGAAGCCCAACGATGCCGCGTGGTGGCGGGGGTGTTGGGCATCGCTGTGCTCAACCCAACCTACGAAAGCTGAGCCAGGGCGTCGATGCGGGCCTGCCTGAGCGCTTCGCCCAGGGCTGCGCCCTTGAAGCCCTGGGCGACCAGGGGCTGGACCTCGACTCCACGCAACACCTCGGCTGCTTGACGCAGCAAGGCCAGCGGTGGCTCGCCTTCTTCGGTCCTGACCGCCGCCGCACAGGCGCAGGTCTGGAGGAATTCCTCGAAGCGCGCCGGGCGGCGCAGCACATCGAACCCCTGTAGCAGCTCGAACCAGGCCTCCGGCGTCAGCTGCCGGGCCTGCAGGGCCGTGGGTCTATGACGTGCCAGCAACAGTGCCAGCTCGGCGGGATCACGTGGGACCTTGAGGCGGGCACTGATGGCCGCGTGCTTCTCTTCCGGCACATCGAGCAACAGGCAGGCCCAGCGTACGTTCAGCGAGGCCTGGACCTCGGCGCTCTGGCGCAGGGTGGCAGAGACCCGGGCGCCCGGTTCGGGCTGCTCGCCAGCGAACCCGGCAGCCACCTCCGGCAGCAGCGCAGTCAGGGCGCCGCAGTCGTGCAGCACCCGAATGAAGACATCGGGCCGCTCTTCGAGCAGGGCGCGCGAGATTTCCTTCCACAATCGCTCGGCGGTCAGGGCATCCAGCTCGCCGCTGGCGACCATCTCCTGCATCAGCAGCAGCGTTTCGGGAGCCACCTGGAAACCCAGGCTGCAATAGCGGGCGGCGAAACGGGCGACGCGCAGCACGCGCAATGGATCTTCGGCGAAGGCGGGCGAGACGTGACGCAACAGGCGCGCCTGAAGATCCGCGCGTCCGCCATAGGGGTCGATGACCTGGCCATCGTCGTCTTCGGCCATGGCATTGACGGTCAGGTCGCGGCGGATCAGATCCTGTTCCAGGGTTACGTCGGGTGTGGCGTGGAAGGTGAAGCCACCATAGCCGCGCCCGCTCTTGCGTTCGGTACGGGCGAGGGCGTATTCCTCGCCGGTCCGGGGATGCAGGAACACCGGGAAGTCGGCGCCCACGGGACGATAACCCTGGGCGGCGAGGGCTTCGGCAGTGGCGCCCACCACGACCCAGTCGACTTCGGTCACCGGTCGGCCGAGCAGGCGATCGCGCACGGCGCCGCCCACCTTGTAGATTTGCATAGAAAAAGACCTCCTTGCGGAGGTCTAGGATAGCCCGAAAGACCGGCTCGGCTCAGATCGGCGAAGCCAGATCCAGGCGCCGGTTATGGTCGCGGCTCTCGTGGCGGGGCGGAACCTGGAAGCTGTGGGTGACATCTTCGCCCCTCATGCTTTCCAGGCGGATGTCGAACCCCCAGAGCCGGTGCAGGTGCTTGAGCACCTCGTCCGTGGAGTTGCCCAGCGGCTTGCGGTCATGCTGGAAGTGGCGAAGGGTGAGCGAACGATCGCCACGCCGGTCCACGTTCCAGATCTGCACATTGGGCTCGCGATTGCCCAGGTTGTACTGGGCGGCGAGTTGCTCGCGGATCAGACGATAGCCGCCGTCGTCGTGGATGGCCGCCACCTCCAGTTCGTCTCGCTGGTCGTCATCGAGGATGCTGAACAGCTTGAGGTCGCGGATCACCTTGGGCGAGAGGTACTGCAGGATGAAGCTTTCGTCCTTGAAGCTCTTCATGGCGAAGGTGACGGTGGCCAGCCAGTCGCTGCCGGCGATGTCGGGGAACCAGCGGCGGTCTTCCTCCGTAGGGTCCTCGCAGATGCGCCGGATGTCGCGGAACATGGCGAAGCCCAGGGTGTAGGGGTTGATGCCGCTGTAGTAGGGGCTGTCGAAGCCCGGCTGGTAGATCACCCCGGCGTGGGATTGCAGGAACTCGAACATGAAGCCTTCGGTGACCAGGCCCTCGTCGTAGAGATCGTTGAGCAGGGTGTAGTGCCAGAAGGTGGCCCAGCCTTCGTTCATCACCTGGGTCTGGCGCTGGGGATAGAAGTACTGGGCGATCTTGCGCACGATGCGGATCACCTCGCGCTGCCAGGGCTCCAGCAGCGGCGCGTGCTTTTCCACGAAATAGAGGATGTTTTCCTGGGGTTCGCTGGGGAAGCGCGCCCCTTCGTCATGCGACTCCTTGCCGGCCATCTTGGGAATGGTCCGCCAGAGGTCGTTGACCTGGCGCTGCAACTGCTCTTCGCGCTCCTTCTGCCGCTGGCGTTCCTCGGCGGCGGAGATGGGATAGGGCCGCTTGTAGCGATCCACCCCGTAGTTCATCAGCGCATGGCAGGAATCCAGCAGCTCCTCCACGGCATCGATGCCATGGCGTTCCTCGCACTGGGTGATGTACTGCTTGGCGAACACCAGGTAGTCGATGATGGAGCTGGCATCGGTCCAGGTGCGGAACAAATAGTTGCCCTTGAAGAAGCTGTTGTGACCGTAGCAGGCATGGGCGATCACCAGCGCCTGCATGGTCATGGTGTTCTCTTCCATGAGATAGGCGATGCAGGGATCGGAGTTGATCACGATCTCGTAGGCCAGGCCCATCTGGCCACGGCTGTAGTGCTTCTCGGTGTGCAGGAAGTGCTTGCCGTAGGACCAGTGGTTGTAGCCGATGGGCATGCCGACGGAGGCATAGGCATCCATCATCTGCTCGGCGGTGATCACCTCGATCTGGTTGGGATAGGTGTCCAGCGCATAGCGCTTGGCGATCCGGGCGATCTCCCGGTCGTAGGTCTGGATCAGCTCGAAGGTCCATTCCGAGCCGGTGGAGATGGGCTCACGTTTCATGACACGAGTCTCCGCTGGAACAGTTCGCGGAACACGGGATAGATATCCCCCGCCGAGACGATCTGCTGCTGCGAGAAGGAATCCGGGAAGGCGCCACGGACGTTCTCGTATTCGTACCACAGCGCCTGGTGCTCGCGCGGGGTGATCTCTACATAGGTGTAGTACTGCATGAACGGCAGGATCTGCTTGGTCAGGATCTCCCGGCAGAGGGGCGAGTCGTCGTTCCAGTTGTCGCCGTCGGAGGCCTGGGCGGCATAGAGATTCCACTCGTTGACCGGATAGCGCTCGGCCATGACCTCCTGCATCAGCTTGAGGGCGCTGGAGACGATGGTGCCGCCGGTCTCCCGGGAGTAGAAGAACTCTTCCTCGTCCACTTCCTTGGCACTGGTGTGGTGCCGGATGAACACCACCTCGATGCGCTCGTAGTTACGCTTGAGAAACAGGTAGAGCAGGATGTAGAACCGCTTGGCGATGTCCTTGGTGGCCTGGGTCATGGAGCCGGAGACGTCCATAAGGCAGAACATCACCGCCTTGGAGCTGGGACTGGGTTGCTTGGACAGCAGGTTGTACTTGAGGTCGAAGGTGTCGAGGAAGGGGACCTTGTCGATGCGCGCGCGCAGCCGCTCGATCTCGGCCTCCAGTGCCTGGATGTCGCCCAGGTTGTCGGGTTCCTCCACTCGCAGCCGCGCCAGCTCCGCCCTGGCTTCGCGCAGTTTTTTGCGACTGCCGCCGGAAAGGGCGATGCGCCGCGCATGGGAGGCGCGCAGGGTACGGATGATGTTGATGCGGGCAGGATTGCCCTCGTTGCTGATGCCGGCGCGGACCGTCTTGAAGGTGTCGGTGCCGGTCAGCTGCTTCTTGACCAGGTTGGGCAGCTCCAGGTCCTCGAACATGAAGTCGAGGAATTCATCCTGGGTGATCTGGAAGGCGAATTCGTCCATGCCTTCGCCACTGTTGCTGGCCTTGCCCTGGCCCTGACCACCGCCGCCGCCCTGGGGGCGGGCGATGCGCTCCCCGCTGACGAACTCCTTGTTGCCCGGGTGGACGATGGTCTGGCGGCCGCCCTTGCCCTGATAGAGGGCGGGTTCGTCGATATCGCGGGCAGGAATGCTGATCTGCTCGCCATGTTCCATGTCGGTGATGGAGCGCCGGCTCACGGCTTCCTCGACCGCCTTCTTGATGTGCTCACGATAGCGCCGCAAAAACCGCGTGCGGTTCACCGTGCTCTTGTTCTTGCCGTTTAGACGCCGGTCGATGACATAGCTCATACAGGCCCTCCGGGCTATTGCAGGACACCACGACGACGCGGCTGGCGCGTCGTCGCGGGTTCAGCCTCAGGCTGCCTTACTGCGACTTGCGTACCCGTGAATACCACTCGGACAGCAGTCGTACCTGCTTCTCGGTGTAGCCGCGCTGGACCATGCGGGTCACGAAGTCGCTGTGCTTCTGCTGATCTTCCTTGCTGGCCTTGGCATTGAAGCTGATGACCGGCAGGAGTTCCTCGGTGTTGGAGAACATTTTCTTCTCGATCACCGCGCGCAGCTTCTCGTAGGACAGCCAGCTCGGATTCTTGCCGTTATTGTTGGCACGGGCGCGCAACACGAAGTTGACGATTTCGTTGCGGAAATCCTTCGGATTGCTGATGCCGGCCGGTTTCTCGATCTTCTCCAGTTCCTCGTTGAGCGAGGCACGGTTGAGGATCTCGCCGGTTTCCGGATCGCGGTATTCCTGATCCTGGATCCAGAAGTCCGCGTAGAGCACGTAGCGGTCGAAAATGTTCTGGCCGTATTCGCTGTAGGACTCGAGGTAGGCGGTCTGGATCTCCTTGCCGATGAATTCCACGTAGCGCGGTGCCAGGTATTCCTTGATGAATCTCATGTAGCGCTCGCGAGTCTCGGCCGGGAACTGCTCGGCTTCGATCTGCTGCTCCAGCACATAGAGCAGGTGCACCGGGTTGGCCGCGATCTCGTTGGCGTCGAAGTTGAACACCCGCGAGAGGATCTTGAAGGCGAAGCGCGTGGAAAGCCCGTTCATGCCCTCGTCGACACCGGCGCTGTCGCGGTATTCCTGGATCGACTTGGCCTTGGGATCGGTGTCCTTGAGGTTTTCGCCGTCGTAGACGCGCATCTTCGAATAGATGTTGGAGTTTTCCGGTTCCTTGAGGCGCGAGAGCACCGAGAACTGGGCCAGCATCTTCAGGGTGTCCGGCGCGCAATGGGCGTTGGCCAGGGAGCTGTTGACCAGCAGCTTGTCGTAGATGTGGATCTCGTCGGAGACGCGCAGGCAGTAAGGCACCTTGACGATGTAGATCCGGTCGATGAAGGCCTCGTTGTTCTTGTTGTTGCGGAAGGTGTGCCACTCGGATTCGTTGGAGTGGGCCAGGATGATGCCGCTGTAGGGCAGCGCGCCGAGGCCCTCGGTGCTGTTGTAGTTGCCTTCCTGGGTCGCGGTCAGCAGAGGGTGCAGGACCTTGATCGGGGCCTTGAACATCTCCACGAATTCCATCAGGCCCTGGTTGGCGCGGCACAGGGCGCCGGAGTAGCTGTAGGCATCCGCATCGTTCTGCGGGTATTCCTCCAGCTTGCGGATGTCCACCTTGCCCACCAGGGCGGAAATGTCCTGGTTGTTCTCGTCGCCCGGCTCGGTCTTGGCGATGGCGATCTGATTGAGGATGGAGGGGTAGAGCTTGACCACCCGGAACTTGCTGATGTCGCCGCCGAATTCCTGCAGCCGCTTGGCCGCCCAGGGCGACATGATGCTGCGCAGGTAGTGGCGGGGAATGCCGTAGTCCTCTTCGAGGATCTGGCCGTCCTCGTCGGGATTGAACAGCCCCAGGGGCGATTCGAACACCGGCGAGCCCTTGATAGCGTAGAAGGGGACCTTCTCGATCAGGTGCTTGAGTTTTTCCGCGAGGGACGATTTGCCGCCACCCACCGGGCCGAGCAGATAGAGGATCTGCTTCTTCTCTTCCAGACCCTGCGCCGCGTGGCGGAAATAGGACACGATCTGCTCGATGCAGTCTTCCATGCCATGGAAGTCGGCAAAGGCGGGGTAGCGGCGGATGACCTTGTTGGAAAAGATGCGGGACAGGCGTGAGTCGCTGGTGGTGTCCACCAGTTCGGGTTCGCCGATGGCCATGAGCATGCGCTCGGCGGCACTGGCAAAGGCGGTACGATCCTTCTTGCAGATCTCAAGGTATTCCTGAAGGGAATACTCTTCCTGGCGAGTCGCTTCAAAACGCCCCTGGAAGTGACTGAAAATGCTCATGACGTCTCCTCGCTGGATACCCTGGACCAGCTTGGAATCGATGCCTGGAGCCTTGCCTTGCTGCCGGTGGGGAGCGGTCATGCCGGGCGACGAAAGATAACGTCCCTAATACCTTCGTTGTCGTCTTGCCTAATCGATCCGCCTGCAGAAGTAGGGTTGGGTTTCGAGAGACGCAAGAAGGAGACCGATGGAGACGGTCCCCCTGGAATTCCCCCGAATCTCCAGTGGTTACACCGATGGTCCAAAGCCGGTTATCGAACCCGCCGTTTCCGGAGGGCCTGATTCCAGAATAGTCCTATCTGCGAGATGTGGAAGAGCCAATTCGGTTTATTCTTGTAACCACAGCGTCAAGCCATTGTGTTAAACGGCCTCGCCACTTTCGGTCTGCTCGGGATAGCGGGTGCGCCAGTTTTCGAAGCCGCCGTCGACGCTGTAGACCTGGCTGAAGCCCTGGCCGGCCAGAAAGGCCGCCGCGCTCTGACTGGAGTGACCGTGGTAGCAGAACACCAGCAGCGGCGCGTCGAGATCGGCGGCAGCGATGAAGTCGTGGATGTTCTGGTTGTCGAGACGCTGGGCGCCGGCGACGTGCAGGGTGGCGTAGCTGTGCGGGTCACGGATGTCGACGATCCGCGCGCCCTCGCTGCGCAGTTCCAGTGCCCGTTCCGGGGAGATACAGGTGAATTCGCTCATTTCTTCTCCTTGCAACTGCAGAGATGACGGCGGTTACCGTCGACGTCGAGCAGGGTCATGTCGCCGCCCCAGACGCAGCCGCTGTCGAGCGCCTCGACATTGGGCGCCGCGCAGCGACCCTTGAGCGCGGCCCAGTGGCCGAACAGGATGCGCACGTCGCGGGTCAGCCGATGATCGTGGCTGAACCAGGGGGCGAAACCGGCCGGCGCGCTGTCCAGGCCTTCCTTGCTCTTGAATTCCAGGCGACCTTCCGGGCTGCAGAATCTCATGCGCGTCAGGTAGTTGGTGATCAGGCGCAGGCGCTCCTGGCCCTGCAGCTCATCTTGCCAGAGCGCCGGCTCGTTGCCATACATCTGCTCGAGAAAGGGCACATGGGCCTGGTCATCACGCAACACGGCTTCCACTTCGCCAGCCAGGCTCAGGGCCTGGGCCAGCGTCCATTGCGGCGGCAGACCGGCGTGGACCAGTACGCAGTTGCGGCCGGCATCGTGCTGCATCAGCGGCAGGTGGCGCAGCCAGTGCAGCAACTCGTCGCGGTCGGGCGCGGCGAGGATGTCGCTCAGGGTGTCCTGCTTCTTCAGCCTGGCGCCGCCCAGGGCCACCGCCAGCAGGTGCAGGTCGTGATTGCCCAGAACGCTGACCAGCGAATCGCGCATCCCGTACAGGTATCTCAGGGTTTCCAGGGACTGAGGTCCGCGATTGACCAGATCACCCACCAGCCAGAGGCGGTCCTGCGCGGGATCGAAGCGGGCCTCGTCGAGGAGGCATTTGAGCGGGTCGAGGCAACCTTGCAGGTCGCCAACGGCGTACAGCGTCATCGGGACTCCTGGTGTGGGGTTTTAGAAGTTCGCGCAAGTTTTGGCGAGTGATTTTTTGGTCTGGGCCAGGCGCTGCGACGAGTCATAGCAGGGCTATGGCGAGGAGTAGCAACGCTGCCCAGGGCGAAAAAGCGCCGCCAAAATTGTGTAGATAACTTCTGAAACACCACACTAGTGCAGCGAGCCGGGTACGGCCAGGCGGAAGGTGGGGATGGTGGCCTCGAAGGTATGGCCATCGCTGGCGACCATCTGGTAGCTGCCCCTCATGCTGCCCACCTGGGTCGGCATCAGGGTGCCGCTGGAATAGCTGTGGGTTTCGCCCGGTGCGATCAGCGGTTGCTCGCCCACCACGCCCGGGCCGCGCACTTCCTGCGCCTCGCCATTGCCGTCGGTGATGATCCAGTGGCGGCTGAGCAGCTGCGCCGGCAGCCGGCCGTCATTGCGGATGCTCACGTCGTAGGCGAAGGCGTAGCGCTCCTGGCTGGCGCTGGATTGTTCGGGCAGGTAGCGGGTGGTGACCTGCACGGTGATGAGGTAGCGCGGATCGGGCTCGGTCACAAAAGGATTCTCGGCAGATACGGATGGAAGGGCTTCAGCTGGACGCCAGCTGGTTGGCCAGGCGCACATAGGCGGCCAGGTCCAGCTGCTCCGGACGCAGCCCCGGGTCGACGTCGGCGGCTTCGATGGCGGCGCTGTCCAGGGTGCCCTTGAGGGTGTTCCTGAGGGTCTTGCGCCGCTGGCCGAAGGCCTCGCGAACGACGCGCTCGAGCAGCACCGGATCGCGCGCCACATAGGGTCGCTCGGTGTGGGGCACCAGGCGCACGATGGCCGAATCCACCTTGGGCGGCGGATTGAAGGCGCCCGGACCGACGTTGAACAGGTGCTCCACGCGGCAGTGGTACTGGACCATGATCGACAGCCGCCCCCAGTCGCCATTGCCGGGCACCGCGGCCAGGCGTTCCACCACTTCCTTCTGCAGCATGAAGTGCATATCGGCGATGATGTCGGCGAAGCTGAGCAGGTGAAAGATCAGCGGCGTGGAGATGTTGTAGGGCAGGTTGCCCACCACCCGCAGTCGATCGCCGGCGGCGATGCTGGAGAGGTCGTATTTCATGGCGTCACCCTGGTGCAGGGTGAACAGCGGATTGAGGCCGAACTTGAGTCGGAGCAGGGGAATCAGGTCCTGGTCCAGCTCGATGACGTCGAGCCGGGCGCCACTGCCGAGCAGCCCTTCGGTCAGGGCGCCCTGGCCCGGCCCGATCTCCAGCAGGCGCTCGCCGGGTCGCCCGTGGATGGCGCGCAGGATGCGGTGGATCACCCCGGCGTCGTGCAGGAAGTTCTGGCCGAACCTCTTGCGGGCGCGGTGTTGGTAGAGCTCGGTCATCAGGTGCTCCGGCGCAGGCAGCAGGCCTGCAATTTCAAGACGGCAAAGACCCACCAGTTTAGCAGACCCTTTACCGTCATCGGAGCGCTTAGAGCCTGTTCATAACCTGCTGCGCGTCGGCCAAGCTGCGTTGAAAAGACCCTGGAAGGCCAGCTCCGTCGGAGATGCTCATTTACCCTTCGTAAACTCGCCCGCGAGTCCGATCCGCTTCCTCAGGGCTTTTTGCGGGGCCGCCCAGGCCTTGTTTGTCTCAAGCTCGCGAGGTTGTGAACAGCCTCTTAAGTCACCGAACGGCGATGGGCCGCCATGCTGTAGGCGGTCTCCAGGGCGACCTTCAGACTGCCGGTATCGATGCGTCCGCTGCCGGCCAGGTCGAGGGCGGTGCCATGGTCGACCGAGGTGCGGATGATCGGCAGGCCCAGGGTCACGTTGACCGCGGCGCCGAAACCCTTGTGCTTGAGCACCGGCAGGCCCTGGTCGTGATACATGGCCAGGACTGCGTCGCAGTGCTCGAGGTGCTTGGGTGTGAAGAGGGTGTCGGCGGGCAGCGGCCCGATGAGGTCGAGGCCTTCGGCGCGTAGACTGTCCAGCGCCGGCTCGATGATCTCGATCTCCTCACGGCCCAGGTGACCGCCTTCGCCGGCATGGGGATTGAGGCCGCAGACCAGGATGCGCGGCCGCGCCACGCCGAAATAGCGCTGCAGATCGCCATGCAGGATGCGGGTCACGTCCAGCAGTGTCTGGCGATCGATGGCATCGGCCACCTCGCGCAGTGGCAGATGGGTGGTGACCAGGGCCACTCTCAGGCCGGCCGTTGCCAGCAGCATCACCACCTGGGGAGTATGGGTCAGCTCGGCAAGAAATTCGGTGTGGCCGGAAAAGGCCACGCCGCCGTCGTTGATCACGCCCTTGTGCACCGGCGCGGTGATCATCCCGGCAAAGGTGCCGTCGAGACAGCCCTGGCCGGCGCGGGTCAGGGTGTCCAGGACATAGGCGGCATTGGCGGTATCGAGCTGGCCGGTCACCACCGGGGCACCCAGCGGGGTATCCCAGACATAGAGCGCACCGGCGGGTGCCGGGCGGTCGGGCCAGGCCGTGGGAGCGACCTCGATGAGCTCGATGGCGAGTCCCAGCTCGATCGCGCGGGCGGCCAGGAGGTCGCGGCTGGCGATGGCGATCAGGGCGTGGGGCTGGGCCACGCGGGCCAGCAGCAGGCAGAGGTCGGGACCGATACCGGCGGGCTCACCGGGGGTCAGGGCGAAGCGCAGGGCCATGGCGGGCTCCGGAAACAAGAAGGCCGCAGGGGGTGCCTGCGGCCTTGGGGTTACTGCTTGATCTCGACGTAGGCTTCGTCGCGGATCTGGCGCAACCAGGTCTGCAATTCCTGGTCGTACTTGCGGCTACGCAGGAGATTCAACGCCTGCTGCTCGCGCGCCTGCTGGGTGTTGTCGGTGGCCCGACGGCCCAGGACTTCCAGAATGTGCCAGCCGAAGGCGGTGCGGAACGGCTGCGACAGCTGGTTGACCGGCGAGTTGTTCATAACCTCGCGGAATTCCGGGACCAGGGATTCCGGATTGATCCAGCCCAGGTCGCCGCCATTGAGCGCCGAGCCCGGATCTTCCGAGAAGCTCTTGGCCAGGGTGGCGAAGCTTTCGCCGTTCTGGATGCGCTCGCGCAGGCGCGCCGCTAGACGCTGGGTCTCGGCGTCGCTGCGCACGGCATTGGGCTTGAGCAGGATGTGCCGGACGTGCACCTCGTCGACGATGCTGGCCTCGCCTCCGCGCTTCTCCTCCACCTTGAGGATCACGAAGCCGCCGGGCACGCGCACCGGTTGGGTGATGCCGCCGACGCCGACACTGCCGATCAGGCGATCGAAGGGCGGGGGCAGCTGGGCAGCCTTGCGCCAGCCGATCTCGCCGCCGTCGAGGGCGTTGTCACCGGCCGAGCGGGCAATGGCCAGCTGGTTGAAGTCGGCGCCCTGGCGCAGCTGGTTGTAGGTGTCCTGGGCCTGGCGCGCGGCGGCGTCGAGACCGGCGGTGCCGGCGTTGTCCGCTGCCGGGATCAGGATGTTGGCCAGGCGATACTCTTCGGACAGCTGCAGCTTGCCCAGGTCCGAGGCGAGGAAGTTCTGCACCTCCTGCTGGGTGACCTGCACGCGCTGACCGACCTGACGCTGACGCACCCGGCTGATCATCATCTCGCGGCGGACCTGCTCGCGGGCGGCGTCGTAGGAGAGACCGTCGCGGGCCAGGGCCTTGCGGAAGTCGGCCACGCTCAGGCCATTGCGCTGGGCGATGGTGGCCACGGCCTGGTTGAGCTCTTCGTCGGAGATCTTCACGCCCATGCGCCCGGCCAGCTGCATCTGGATGTCTTCCAGGATCAGCCGTTCGAGCACCTGCTGGCGCAGCTCGCTTTCCGGCGGCGGGGGGGCGGCCGGCCGGGGGGGGGGGGGGGTCTGTCGGGGGGGTGGGGTGGGGGGGG
>NZ_JASCON010000005.1:0-114744 GCF_029959585.1 Pseudomonas sp. PS02302 | reverse complement strand
CCGGCCACCAGGCCGACAAGCGCATCCTGGTGATCAAGCAGCCCATCGGCGTCACCGCCGCCATCACGCCGTGGAATTTCCCCACCGCGATGATCACCCGCAAGGCCGGTCCGGCCCTGGCCGCCGGCTGCACCATGGTCATCAAGCCCGCCAGCCAGACCCCGTACTCGGCCCTGGCCCTGGTCGAGCTGGCCGAGCGCGCCGGCATTCCCAAGGGCGTGCTGAGCGTGGTCACCGGCTCCGCCGCCGAAATCGGCGCCGAGCTGACCGAAAGCCCCATCGTGCGCAAGATCTCCTTCACCGGCTCCACCGAGATCGGTGCCAAGCTGATGGAGCAGAGCGCGCCCACCATCAAGAAGCTGTCGCTGGAACTGGGCGGCAACGCGCCCTTCATCGTCTTCGACGACGCCGATCTGGACAAGGCCGTGGAAGGCGCCATCGCCTCCAAGTACCGCAACGCCGGCCAGACCTGCGTCTGCGTCAACCGCCTCTATATCCAGGACGGTGTCTACGACGCCTTCGCCGAGAAATTCAAGGCCGCGGTGGCCAAGCTCAAGGTCGGCAACGGCCTGGAAGAGGGCGTGACCATCGGTCCGCTGATCGACGCCAAGGCGGCGGCCAAGGTCAAGGAACACATCGACGACGCCGTGAGCCAGGGCGCCAGGGTCATCGCCGGGGGCAAGGCCCACGCCAACGGCGGCAGCTACTTCGAGCCGACCATCCTCGCCGACGTGCCCAGGAGCGCCAAGGTGTCCAAGGAAGAGACCTTCGGCCCGCTGGCGCCGCTGTTCCGCTTCAAGGACGAGGCCGAGGTCATCGAGCTGGCCAACGACACCGAATTCGGCCTGGCCTCCTACTTCTATGCCCGCGACCTGTCCCGCGTGTTCCGCGTGGCCGAGGCGCTGGAGTACGGCATGGTCGGCATCAACACCGGCCTGATCTCCAACGAGGTCGCGCCCTTCGGTGGCGTCAAGGCCTCGGGCCTGGGCCGCGAAGGCTCCAAGTACGGCATCGAGGACTACCTCGAGATCAAGTACCTCTGCCTAGGGATCTGATCGCTCTCGTTGGACTTCGCGGCGCTCAACCCAACCTAAGCTCTCGTAGGTTGGGTTGAGACGGCTTCACCGTCGAAGCCCAACAGCCCTTCAGGCTGATCCAAAGCTTTTCCCGGCGCGGACGCCGGGCCGTTGGCAGTCGATCATCGTATGCTGCCCGGAATCCGGTCCGCGCCTTTCCCGTAGCCGGCCGCCACGATGAGCGGCCATCGAGGACTGCAATGAGCCACACCAATGATTCCCTGATGCACCGCCGCAGTGCCGCCGTCGCCCGTGGCGTCGGCCAGACTCACCCGATCTTCGTCGCCCGCGCGGAGAACGCCAAGGTCTGGGACGTAGAGGGCAACGAATTCCTGGACTTCGCCGGCGGCATCGCCGTGCTCAACACCGGCCACCTGCATCCGCGCGTGGTGGCGGCCGTGCAGGAGCAGCTGACCAAGGTCTCCCACACCTGCTTCCAGGTGCTGGCCTACGAGCCCTATGTCGAGGTCTGCGAAAAGCTCAACGAACTGGTGCCGGGCAACTTCCCGAAAAAGACCGCACTGTTCAACTCCGGCTCCGAAGCCGTGGAGAATGCCGTCAAGATCGCCCGCGCCGCCACCCAGCGTGCCGGCGTCATCGCCTTCTCCAGCGCCTACCATGGCCGCACCATGATGACCCTGTCGCTGACCGGCAAGGTCGCGCCCTATTCGGCCGGCATGGGGTTGATGCCCGGCGGCGTCTATCGCGCGCTCTATCCCTGTGAACTGCACGGCATCAGCGTCGATGACGCCATCGCCAGCGTCGAGCGCATCTTCAAGAACGATGCGGCACCTGGCGACATCGCGGCCATCATCCTCGAGCCGGTGCAGGGCGAGGGCGGTTTCTATGCCGCGCCCAAGGCATTCATGCAGCGCCTGCGCACGCTGTGCGACACCCACGGCATCCTGCTGATCGCCGATGAAGTCCAGTCCGGCGCCGGTCGTACCGGGACCTTCTTCGCCATGGAGCAGATGGGCGTCGACGCCGACCTGGTGACCTTCGCCAAATCCATCGCCGGCGGTTTCCCGCTGTCGGGCGTGACCGGTCGCGCCACGGTAATGGATGCCGTCACCCCCGGTGGCCTGGGCGGCACCTATGCCGGCAGCCCCATCGCCTGCGCCGCGGCCCTGGCGGTGATCGAGACCTTCGAGGAAGAGAAGCTGCTGGACCGCTCCAAGGCCGTGGGTGAACGCCTCACCGCGGGTCTGCGCGAACTGGCCGCCAAGCACGCGCAGATCTGCGACGTCCGTGGCCTGGGTGCCATGATCGCCATGGAGCTGGGCAAGGGGGGCGACATCGAGCAACCCGATGCCGAGCTGACCAGCCAGATCGTGGTCCGGGCGCGCCAGAAGGGGCTGATCCTGCTCAGCTGCGGCAGCTACGGCAACGTGCTGCGTATCCTCGTGCCCCTGACCGCCAGCGACGAGGAGCTGGATCGCGGCTTGGCCATTATCGGCGAGTGCTTCGCCGAATTGGCCTGAGTCCTGCCCGAACCGCCCTCCTGGAGGGCGGTTTTTTGTGACACGCTTGGCATAAAGTCCGCTTTGACGCATTATCCGCCGCTTCGCTTTCCTCAAGCAGGAGTGGGTTGGGATGCCGCCCCTGATACTTATCGTCGACGCCAATCCCTGGACCCGTGACCTGCTCAAGTCACTGGTGCTGGCCGTGCGTGCCGATGCCCTGGTGCATGAATACGGCCATGGCTATCAGGCCCTCGCCGAACTGGATCAGCGCAAGAGATGCGCGCTGATCATCGTCGAGCGACCGGCCGATTGCGATGGACTCGACCTGCTGCGCCGTATCCGCCAGCGCGGTGCCCAGCCGCTGCAGCCGGTGATCCTGCTGTCCGAACAGGCCGACGCCGCCTCTGTACGCGCGGCCCTGCGCCTGGCGCCCACCGCCTATCTGGTCAAACCCTATGCGGCGGAAGAGGTGTTGCGTCGTCTGCGCAGTCTGTTGCCACCCGCGGGAGACGCGTTTCAGGCGGCCAGTGCCGCCGTCCTGGCCTCCCTGGACGATCATCTGCAGCGCATGGCCGCTGAAATCGACGCCGTGCCGCTGTTCGCCGATCTGCCGGCCATCATCGAGCGCTGTCGCGAGGGCGAGAGCTGCAGCCTGGGCGAGCTGGAAACCGAATTCGGCCAGGATCCCCTGGTCACGGCGACCCTGATCGCGGCGGCCAACAGCGCTTCCCAGCGCGTCGGCCAATCCTGTCAGACCCTCAGCCAGGCCCTACCGCGGCTGGGCGTCGGCTTCACCCTCAATCTGGTCCTGGGCCTGAGTCTGCGACGGGCGACCCGTCTGGCCGAGCCGTTGCTGGCCGGACGCGCCGAGGGCTATCTGCGCCTCGCCCAACGCGCCGCCGACTGCGCCCGGCTGCTGGCGCTACGCTATGTGCGCGAAGACGCCGAGCGTTGCTACACCGCCGGCCTGCTGCATCGCCTAGGTGAACTGGCGGTGCTGCAAGGCGTGCAGCGCTGGTGCGACGGGGGTGGCGTGATCGACGAGGCCGCGCTGGAGCGCGCGCTGCTGAGCTACAGCCTGGAGTTTTCCGCGGAATTGCAGCGGCACTGGCGGCTACCACTGGAGTTGCGCGAGCTGGTGGCCGCGGTGCACAGCCTGCACGGCGTGCTGCCCAAGCCGTCGCTGATCCTGCACCTGGCGGCCCAGGCAGCGAATCCCGCCCCGGGCGAGTCTCTCGACACCCTGCTCGAGCACAAGGCCGGGCGCATGCTCGGTCTGGAGGCCGCGGTCTGGCAACTGGCGGTCACCCAGCTCAAGCTTGGTTAGTGTGCGCTGTCGGGGCGATAGCCCAGGCGCAGTCCGCCCCAGTGCCGGCCGTTCACCATGATCGGTACCGAGAGGTCGTGCATCACCTCGCCGGTGTCTCTCATGTAGGTCTGCAACAGCAGGCGGCGCTGATGGCTGCCGCAGCGCTTGCCGGTGCGATCGCTGAAGAGGCGCTTGCTGCGACTGCGCGCCGTATCCACCGCCACGTCACCGGTGGGTGCCTGGGCGAAGGCGCGGTTGTGGGTGGGCACATAGCCTTCCGGCGTACAGGCGATGGCGAAGACCAGACCGGGATGCTGGTCCAGCAGCGGCTCCTGGATCGCCGGTAGCACGCCATCGGTATAGCTGTCGAAACGGGTGCGGTACTTGGCCGGCTGACTGCCGGGCACAGGCTGGTACTGGCGGTCGAAGAGGGCGTCCTGGGTGATGCGCCCGGCGGCCAGGTCGTCCTCGAAGCGCCGGCCGATGGCATCCGCGCCCTGGCGCGCCAGTTCGAAGATGCGCTGGTGATAGCTGTCCAGGCCGACCTCGGCCAGGCGTTCGCTGCTGGCTTCGGCCATGTCCACCAGTTCGTCGGCGGCGCCGCTGAGCCGGCTGGTCTGGCGCTCGCTGTCGGCGAGGTCGCGGTGCACCTGCTCCACCGCCTGGGCCAGGCTTTCCAGCTGGGCGAGATTGGCCGAGGTGCCCTGGGCGATATCCGCCGCCTGGCGCTCGGCGGTCTGCGCCAGCTGGGCGATCTCCTGCAGGCCTTCGCCGGTGCGCTCGACCTGGCGCACGCCGTCGTCCAGCGCCTGGGCCAGCTGCTGGATCTGCGCCACCACGGCGTCGGTTTGCTGGCTGATGTCGGCGACGATCAGCCCCACCTCGCCGGTTGCGCTGGAAGTCCGCGCCGCCAGGCCCCGCACCTCGTCGGCGACCACCGCGAAGCCGCGCCCGTGTTCCCCGGCGCGTGCGGCCTCGATGGCCGCATTGAGCGCCAGCAGGTTGGTCTGGCTGGCGATACCCTGGATGACCTCGGTGACTTGCTGGATCTTGTCGGTGCGGGCACTCAGGCCGGCGATCAGTTCGCGGCTCTGGCGGGCGTGCTCGCTGAGGGCGCGGATGGCGGCGATCGCGGCATTCAGGGCGTCCTGGCCGGCCTCGCTGCGCTGGTGCACCTGCTGCGCCACCGCCAGGGCCTGGCGGGCGCTGTCGGCGCTGTGGTGCTCGGTCTGGGTGAGGGCAGAGGCGCTGCTGGAGATCTGCGCGGCCGTGCTGGCCTGGGATTGCACCCGGGCCGCCAGTTGCTGGGCGGCAGAGGCCACACCGGCGATGGCCACGGCGTTGCGCGCCGTGCTGCGCGAGAGATCGCTGGTCAGCTCGTCGAAGGCCTGGCTCGGCGCGGGCGGCGCTGTGGGCCTGCGCAGCAGCCACCAGGGCCAGAGGGCAGCGGCGAGCACCAGTCCCATGCCGGCGGCCATGGGTAGCGCCAGCCACTGCCAGAGCAGCAGCGTGGCCACGAGGAGGGCCAGGTGAAGCGACAACACGACGGGCCAGCGCCTGGGCATGCGACCTCCTTGTTATTCTGCTCGATCGAGGACGAAGTGTGACGGCTGTCAGTTTCGTCGATCATGGAGCCCGCTTTCCGGAGGTTGCAACCGCTGTCTGGTCCTGGCGGCTACGACTTTGGTCTTAGCCGCCAGCGACGGACTCAGGGCGTACGCGGCAGGAAATGCAGCGGCGCACCCCGTTGCAGCCCGGCCAGCACCGGGTGGTCCTTGACCAGCTCCACCTCGATCACCTCGGTCTGCTCCGGCACTTTCAGCGTGATCCGGGTGGTGGCGCCCAGCGGCCGGATGTCGCGCACTTCGGCGGCGTGATAGCCCGCTCGCGGCTCGCGCTCCAGCTCCACCTCGTGCGGACGGAACAGCACCTCCTGCTCGCCCAGGGCCAGGCGGTTGGAGTCACCGAGGAAGTGATAGACGAAGTCGCTCGCCGGCTGTTCGTAGACCTCGGCGGGCGAGCCGACCTGCTCGATCTGGCCCTTGTTCATCACCACGATGCGATCGGCCACTTCCATGGCTTCTTCCTGGTCGTGGGTGACGAACACCGAGGTCAGATGGATCTCCTCGTGCAGCCGTGCCAGCCAGCGGCGCAGCTCCTTGCGCACCTTGGCATCCAGGGCGCCGAAGGGTTCGTCGAGCAGCAGGATCTTGGGCTCCACCGCCAGGGCGCGGGCCAGGGCGATGCGCTGGCGCTGACCACCGGAGAGTTGCTCGGGATAGCGATCGGCCAGCCAGTCGAGCTGCACCATGTTCAGCAGCTCGTGCACCTTGCTGGCGATCTGTGCCTCGCTCGGCCGCTCGCGGCGCGGCTTCATGCGCAGGCCGAAAGCCACGTTGTCGAACACCGTCATGTGGCGGAACAGTGCGTAATGCTGGAAGACGAAGCCGACGTTGCGGTCGCGCACGTCACGCCCGGAGACGTCCTCGCCGTGGAAGCCGATGTTGCCGGTGTCCGGCGCTTCCAGGCCGGCGATGATGCGCAGCAGGGTGGTCTTGCCGCAGCCCGACGGGCCGAGCAGGGCGACCAGCTCGCCACTCTCGATGTGCAGGTTGATGTCCTTGAGCGCCTGGAAGGCGCCAAACCTCTTGTTGATACCCTGGATCTCGATACTCATGGCGCCTTATTCCTCGTCACGGTGCTGCAGTTGGTGGCTCAGGCGACTCTCGCTCCACTGCCGCAGCAGCAGGATCACCAGGGCCATCATCAGCAGCAGGATCGCCACGCTGAAGGCGGCGACGATGTTGTACTCGTTGTAGAGAATCTCGATGTGCAGCGGCAGGGTGTTGGTCAGGCCGCGGATATGGCCGGAGACCACCGACACCGCACCGAACTCGCCCATGGCCCGCGCGGTGCAGAGCACCACGCCATAGATCAGCGCCCACTTCACGTTGGGCAGGGTCACGTGCCAGAACAGTTGCCAGCCACTGGCGCCCAGCAGGCGCGCCGCTTCTTCTTCCTGGGTACCCTGTTCCTGCATCAGCGGGATCAGTTCGCGGGCCACATAGGGAAAGGTGACGAAGATCGTCGCCAGCACGATGCCGGGCACCGCGAAGACGATCTGCACATCGACGCTCTGCAGGTAAGGACCCATCAATCCCTGGGCGCCGAACAGCAGCACATAGATGAGGCCGGCGATCACCGGCGAGACCGAGAAGGGCAGGTCGATCAGGGTGATCAGCAGACTCTTGCCGGTGAACTCGAACTTGGTCACGCACCAGGCCGCGGCCAGGCCGAAGGCCAGATTCAGGGGCACCGAGATGGCGGTGGCGAACAGCGTCAGCTTGAGCGCCGAGATCGCATCCGGTTCGCTGATGGCGTCCCAGAAGGCGCCGATGCCGTTGGCCAGGCCCTGGCTCAGCACCATGTACAGCGGCAGCACCAGGACCAGCAGGAAGATCAGCCAGGCGCTGGCGATCAGCGCGATGGCCACCGGGGTGCGCTGCTTGCTGGCGCGCGCATCGGCCTTGGTCGAAGTCATGAGGCTCATGCGGTCGTCCTTAGATGTTGGGCTGGATGCGGCGCTGCAGGATATTGATCAGCAGCAGCATGACAAAGGACACCAGCAGCATGAACACGCCGATGCCGGTGGCGCCGGTGTAGTCGTACTGGTCCAGCTTGGAGACGATGAGCAGCGGCAGGATCTCGGTCTTGAACGGGATGTTGCCGGCGATGAACACCACCGAGCCGTACTCGCCCACGCCGCGGGCGAAGGCCAGGGCGAAACCGGTCAGCCAGGCCGGCAGCAGGGTCGGCACCAGCACGTAGCGGAACACCTGCCAGGGGCGCGCGCCCAGGCAGGTGGCGGCTTCCTCGATTTCCTTGGGAATGTCCGCCAGTACCGGCTGCAGGGTGCGCACCACGAAGGGGAGGGTGACGAAGATCAGCGCCAGGGTGATGCCGATCGGGGTATAGGCGATCTTGAAGGGAAACAGCGAACCTATCATGCCGTTGGGTGCGTAGAGCGCGGTCAGGGCGATGCCGGCCACCGCGGTGGGCAGGGCGAAGGGCAGGTCGACCATGGCATCGATCAGCTTGCGCCCGGGAAATTCGTAGCGCACCAGCACCCAGGCCAGCAGGGTGCCGAGGATGCCGTTGACCAGGGCGGCGAGCAGGGCCGTGCCAAAGGACAGCTGCAGCGCGGCCAGCACCTGGCGCCCGGTGATCAGCGACCAGAACTGCCCGAGGGTCAGCTGGCTGGCATGCAGGAACATGGCGCCCAGCGGGATCAGCACGATCAGCGCGAGGTAGGTCAGGGAGAATCCCAGGGTCAACCCGAAGCCGGGTATGACCGGGGAGAGACGGCGAGACATGAGACGTCCTTCTGCAAGGCGCCCCGGCGATGCATTCGCCAGGGCGCAGAGGGGTGGAACGATACCTGTTCCGGGCCGGTCAGCGTGAGCCGTCCCGGCCGGGGCGCTATTTGTTGATGTCGGCGAAGATCTTGTCGAACACGCCGCCGTCGGCGAAGTACTTCGGCTGCGCCGCTTTCCAGCCGCCGAATTCCTGGTCGATGGTCACCAGCTTGACCGGCTTGAACTGATCCTTGAATTCCGCCGCCACCTTGGCATCGCGGGGGCGATAGAAATTCTGCGCGGCGATGCGCTGGCCCTCGGGGCTGTACAGATACTGCAGGTAGGCCTCGGCCTGCTTGCGCGTGCCCTTCTTGTCGACCACCTTGTCCACCACGGCCACCGGCGGCTCGGCCAGGATCGACAGCGACGGGGTGACGATCTCCAGCTGGTCGCCGCCTTCTTCCTTCAGGGACAGATAGGCTTCGTTTTCCCAGGCGATCAAGACGTCGCCCAGCTGGCGCTGCACGAAGCTGATGGTGGCGCCGCGTGCGCCGGTATCGAGCACCGGAGCGTGGCGATAGAGTTCGGTAACGAACGTGAGGGCCTCGGCATCGCTGCCGTACTTGGCCTTGGCATAGGCCCAGGCAGCGAGGAAATTCCAGCGGGCGCCGCCAGAGGTCTTGGGATTGGGAGTAATGACCTGGACGTCCTTTTTCACCAGGTCATCCCAGTCCTTGATGCCCTTGGGATTGCCCTTGCGCACCAGGAAGACGATGGTCGAGGTGTAGGGGGTGCTGTTGTCCGCCAGACGCTTCTGCCAATTCGGGTCGACCAGCTGCTGGTGCAGATTAAGGGCATCGATGTCGCCGGACAGCGCCAGGGTCACCACGTCGGCCTGCAGCCCATCGATCACCGAGCGCGCCTGCTTGCCGGAGCCGCCATGAGAATTCTTGATGGTCACGTCTTCGCCGGTCTCGGTCTTCCAGTGCTTGGCGAAGGCGGCGTTGTACTGCTGGTAGAGCTCGCGGGTCGGATCGTAGGACACGTTGAGCAATTCAACGGCATGGACCTGGGTGGCGAACAGGGCTCCGGCCAGCGCGGCCAGGGCGAAACGGCGAATCGACATGAAAAGGCTCCTTGACGTGAGAAAGCCGGACACCGTCTGGCGGGCACCTTGCCCGCTCGTCCGCTGACCGCGAGAACTCAGGGCTTGTTGGCTTGGCCGGTCTGAGGCCGAAATTTTTCCTTGCGCTCGATCTGCACCACCTGGCCGTTGTGCACGGTGATCTCGATGGCGCCGAATCTCAGCCCGCGCAAAGCCTGCTGGATATCGCGGAGCAGTGCGGTTTCGTCCTGGTTTTCAAGGCTGCGGAACGGAACGGAGCTCATGGGTGGCGTCCTCGTGTACAGCGGTGGGCGGGGAGGTGGCGCCATCTTAAGAGGCCGATCGTTATTTCTTAAAATTGCTAATAATGCTTTGTTTATTCGCTTTTAGAATTAGCAGTCTGTGAAGGACACGTTGTGTAGCAAAAGGGAGGGCTGGATTTATCGCCCACCCCGGCAATAATGCGCGAACGCCTGTTCACTGAACTTTTCGTGACAGCTGCACTACACAACCCGCGCGAGGTCCTCTGCGTCCATGAGCTACAACGGCCTGCTTGACCTGTCGGTCTGGCAATTGGTGGTGGTCACCCTGGTACTGACCCACCTGACCATTGTCAGTGTCACCGTCTACCTGCATCGCTACTCCGCCCACCGTTCGCTGGAGCTGCATCCCGCACTCAAGCACGCCTTCCGCTTCTGGCTGTGGCTGACCACAGCGATGAATACCCGTGAGTGGACCGCCATTCATCGCAAGCACCACGCCAAGTGCGAAACCGAAGAAGACCCGCACAGCCCGGTGCACAAGGGCCTTGCCACCGTGGTCCGGCGCGGCGCCGAGCTGTACAAGGCCGAGGCGAACAACGCCGATACCCTGCGCATCTACGGCAAGAACTGCCCGGACGACTGGATCGAGCGCAAGCTCTACTCCCATCCGCGCACCCGCAATATGGGGGTGGTGCTGTTGCTGCTGATCGACATCGCCCTGTTCGGCGCCCTGGGTCTCACCGTCTGGGCCGTGCAGATGGTCTGGATTCCCTTCTGGGCCGCGGGTGTGGTCAATGGCCTGGGTCATGCCGTGGGCTATCGCAATTTCGAATGCCGCGATGCCGCCACCAACCTCATCCCCTGGGGCATCGTCATCGGCGGCGAAGAGCTGCACAACAACCACCATACCTACCCCAACTCGGCCAAGCTGTCGGTCAAGCGCTGGGAGTTCGACATGGGCTGGGCCTGGATCAAGCTGTTCACCTGGCTGCGTCTGGCCAAGGTCAACCGCGTCGCCCCCATCGCCCATCGCATCGAAGGCAAGGGTCAGCTGGACATGGACACCGCCATGGCCATCCTCAACAACCGCTTCCAGATCATGGCCCAGTACCGCCAGCAGGTGATCGGCCCGCTGCTGCGGCAGGAGCGGGGTAGTGCGGCGCCCTCCCAGCGTCCGCTGTTCCGGCGCGCCCGGGGTCTGCTGGCCCGCGAGACCAGTCTGCTCAAGGCTCGCCACCAGGTGCGCATCGACGAACTGCTCGAGCACAGTCAGGCGCTGAAGCTGATCTACGAAAGGCGCCTGGCGCTGCAGCAGATCTGGGCCCGGACCAGTGCCAACGGCCACGACATGCTGGCCGCGACCCGGCAGTGGATCGGCGAAGCCGAAGCGAGCGGCATTCAGTCCCTGCGCGAATTCGCCGAACAGCTGAAAACCTATTCCCTGCGGCCGGCCGGAACCGCTTGAGAAAGGCTTCACAAAAGCCCGCCGAAGCGGTGGGCTGCGCTATGCGGGGATTGAACCAGGCTGGTTTCAGCTGTCTCTAACTCCCTCAGGACCCCGCGTAGGCGCATTTGTATATGGATGAACAACCTCCTCTGTCTGCTCTTCCCACTCCGGAAGAGAATCTGCTGGCTCTCCTGCATTCGCGGGCCGAGACAGATCGCCTGCGTGATCGGGAGCAGCTGTTCAGCGCGCTGCTGGAAAGCGTCAACGCGGTGCTCTGGGCCCTGGACTGGCGCACTCGCCAGATCATCTATGTCAGCCCCGCCTACGAACAGATCTTCGGTCGCTCCCAGTCGCAGGTGTTGAGCGACTACAGCACCTGGCTCAACAACATCTATCCCGACGATCTGGAGTACGCCCAGCGCACCCTGGAGCAGGTGATCGAGCAGGGCGCCGTGGAGTCCCGCGAGTACCGCATCATCCGCGCCGATGGCGAGATCCGCTGGCTCAGCGACAAATGCTTTGTCAGTCAGCGCAGCGAGGCCGGCATGCCGCTGCTGGTCGTAGGCATCGCCGAAGACATCACCGACAAGAAGCGCATGGAGGAAGAGCTGCAACGGCTCGCCACCACCGACGTCCTGACCCGCAGCAGCAATCGTCGACACTTCTTCGAGAGTGCCCAGCGCGCTTTCGAATTCGCCCAGAGCGAAGGCGAGCCTCTGGCCTTCCTGCTACTCGACATCGACGACTTCAAGAAGATCAATGACCGCTTCGGTCACCAGATGGGCGATCAAGTGTTGCAGCGTGTTGCCGAATGCGGCGCCCAGACCACCCGCCGGGGGGATCTGTTCGGCCGTATCGGGGGTGAAGAATTTGCCCTGCTGCTGCCGGGTTGCGACAGCGACCTGGCATTGCAGATCGGCGGGCGCCTGCAGCGCGCCGTGCGGCAGTTGGCGGTGCCCAGCGCCCAGGGTCCGCTGAAGGTCACCATCAGCCAGGGCGTCACCGTGTTGCGAGAGGGCGATGAGTCTCTCGACACCCTTTATGTGCGTGCGGACGAGGCCATGTACCGCGCCAAGCGCCAGGGCAAGGATCAAGTCGTCCAGGGCTGAATATCCCTTGCCAGACCGCGCCGAGGGCACTCGGGCGGCCTGGTTCGTGGTTTCGCCCACCGCTGTCACGCCCTCTCCCTCGGTCCTCCGTCCCCCTTGCTTCCTCGTCCATCTGGCCTGCAGTCGATCTCTGCTCCCTGTCCTGTTGGCCGTCCTTGCGGAGGCAGCGGCACCCCGTCGATTAGCAGGAATGTTCCTGCGCGACCCACTGGGCAAGGTCGCTCTTGCAGCAGGGCACCCAGTGCGTCACGCCGGGCAACGGGCGTCGTCTCCAGGGCAGAGCGGCTGAAGAGCAGTCGCAGACAATTACAAGTCCTTGAAGTAGATAGGAAATTCCTTCGGATCCAGCATCCTCAGTGCTGAAGCTGGCCGGTTTTGCAGACCAGGCTGGTACCTCGGAAGTCCCGTCCCAGAGCCTTGGGGTGCGCGGATTTGGCTGGCGTATTCCGAGGAAAAGGCGAACCTTTCCATAGGCATAGGCCGCGCAGGTTCCCTCAGGCCATGACCGAACAGTCAGAGCGGAAGACCACAGGGCGGGTTTTCAACCAGGTATCGCTAGACGAAATGCTTTTTTGCAATTAGCTTTCGCAACGTGGAAGACGGTGGCAGGGGACCTGTGCTTGAAGTCGCAAATTAAAAGTCGACCAGGCCGGGGATAAATCTCCAAATTGAAACAAAAGCCCTCTAGCTTTCCCTTCCGCACGGCCCGTCGGGCATACCACCAGCAGGCGCTGACACCTCTGGTGGCCGCATAACAACGATTCACCCCTGGAGCACTCATGGTCAAGAAGCCACTGGTGGTCGCGGTCTCCGCGGCCTGTCTGAACCTGTCCCTCATTGCCGCCGCCCACGCTGCCGGCTTCGTCGAAGACAGCAAAGCCACCCTCAGTCTGCGTAACTTCTACATCAACACAGACAACCGCAACGGTACTGCCAATCCTTCCCGCGTGATGGATTGGGGTCAGGGCTTCATGCTGAACTACCAGTCGGGCTTCACTCAGGGCACCGTTGGCTTCGGCGTCGATGCGGTCGGCATGCTGGGTCTGCGTCTGGACAGCGGTGGTAAGGCCACTGGCGGCACCGGTGGCAGCGTGCAGAACGGCACCATGTTCCCGCGCGATACCGATAACAGCGCTGTAGACGAGTTCAGCAGCCTGGGCGCTACCGCCAAGATGAAGATCTCCGAAACCGAGTTCCGCTACGGCACCCTGATACCGAAGCTGCCGGTCGTGGTCTCCAACGACGGTCGTCTGCTGCCGCAGACCTACCAGGGTGCTCAGATCACGTCCAAGGACATCAAGGACGTGACCCTGACCGCCGGCCAGCTCGAGCGTGCCAAGAACCGTAACTCCACCGACGAAGACGATCTGTCCATCGCCGGTTCCAACGGTGCTGCGAATGCCGCCCTGCGTCGCAACAGCGACCATTTCCGCTTCGTCGGTGCCGACTACAAGGTCACCAAAGACCTGACCCTGCAGTACTACTTCGGTCAACTGGAAGACTTCTACAACCAGCACTTCCTGGGTCTGGTGCACAGCGTCAAGCTGGGCGACGGTACCTTCAAGACCGACCTGCGCTATTTCGACAGCAACAGCCAGGGCGAAAACCGCAAGGCCGACAGCACCGGTCTCTACGTGTCCAGCGGCTACTACGGCGGTACCCGTACCACCGGCGAGATCGACAACCGCCTCTATAGCGGCCTGTTTACCTACTCGATCTACGGCCACACCTTCGGTCTGGGCTATCAGGGCAGCAACGGCAACAGCGCCTTCCCCTACCTGAACGAGAACGGTGGCGCTTCGACCTATGCCATCACCGATATTCAGATCAACAACTTCACCCGTTCCGGCGAAGACACCTGGCAGGCTCGCTACTCCTATGACTTCGCTCAGCTGGGCGTCAAGGGTCTGACCGCCGGCGTCATCTATCAGCGCGGTGACAACATCCGTACCCGTACTGGCGACGCCATGGAATGGGAACGCGATCTGACCGTCAGCTACGTGATCCCGCAAGGCCAGCTGAAAGGTCTGGGCTTCACCTGGCGTAACGCCATGCTGCGTTCCGACCTGCCGGCCGTTTCCCAAGCCGGTGTACCGGGCCAGCGTGACGTCGACGAAAACCGTCTGATCGTCAGCTACACCCTGCCGCTGCTCTAAGCCGCGCTCAGGTCAGAAAAAAGCCCGTCGCAAGACGGGCTTTTTCGTTTCTGCCGGAAATCAGCGACCAGATGGCTGCTGCTGGGTGATGCAGTGGATGTTGCCACCGCCGAGCAGGATCTCGCGGCCGGGAACCTGAACCACCTCGTGCTCCGGGAAGCAGGCCTGCAGGGTACGCAGGGCCTCGGCGTCCTCGGAAACGCCAAAGGTCGGGGCGATGATGCCGCCATTGACGATGAGGAAGTTGACGTAGGAGGCGGCCAGCCGCTCACCGGCTCTACGCGGCTGAGTGCCGAGGCAGGCATCCACGTCGCGGCATTCTTCTTCGCTGGCGAATAGCGGACCCGGGGTGACGATCCGATGCACCTTGAAGGTGCGGCCGCGGGCATCGGTTTCGCGCTCCAGCACCGCCAGGGCCTCGCGGCAGCGGCTGTAATTGGGATCGGCCTGATCGTCGCACCAGCTCAGCAGCACCTCGCCCGGACGCACGTAGCAGCAGAAATTGTCCACGTGGCCGTTGGTTTCGTCGTTGTAGAGACCGTGGGGCAGCCAGATGACCTTGTCCACCGCCAGGTAATCGCTCAGGTAGCGCTCGATCGCCTCGCGATCCAGGTGCGGATTGCGATTGGCATTGAGCAGGCATTCCTCGGTGGTGATCAGGGTGCCTTCGCCATCGACATGGATGGAGCCGCCTTCGAGGACGAAGTCCTGGGTGCGATAGCCCGACAGATTCTCGATCGCGAGGATCTTGCCAGCGACCTGGTCATCGCGCTGCCAGGGGAAGTAGAGGCCGCCATCCAGGCCGCCCCAGGCATTGAAGCTCCAGTCCACGCCGCGCACGCCACCCTGGCCGTCGCTGACGAAGGTCGGACCGGTATCACGGCACCAGGCGTCGTCATTGCTGATTTCCACCACCCGGATGTTCGGGTGCTGCAGGCGGGCACGGGCATTCTCGTACTGATTCGCCGAGGCGCCGATGGTCACCGGCTCGAAACGGGCAATGGCCTGGGCGACTGCGGTGAAGGCGGCCTGGGCGGGCTTGCCGCCCAGGCGCCAGTTGTCCGGGCGCTCGGGCCAGACCATCCAGATCTGGCGCTGGTCGGCCCATTCGGCCGGCATGTGGAAGCCGTCGGCACGCGGCGTGGTGAAAATGGTCATGGCGAAGCTCTCCGTCCAGAGTCGTCGTTGGCTAAGAAGGGGGAAGGCCGGCAGGGCGCCGCGGGCGTGAATACGCGCAGGACTCCGGCGGTACCGCAGAACAGCTGCCGACCGGTGCGGGACCGGTCGGCAGGCAGGTCCCTACACGGTGTGCAGGTACCAGTTGTACTCGAGGTCGGAGATGGAGTGCTCGAATTCCTCCAGCTCGTGCTCCTTGCAGGCGACGAAGATGTCGATGTACTTCGGATCGATGTACTCCGCCATCACCGAGCTGTCGTCCAGGTAGCGCAAGGCATCGCGCAGGTTGTTCGGCAGGCTCTGCTCGTGCTGTTCGTAGGAGTTGCCCTCGGTGACCGGGCCGGGCTCGATCTGCCGGGTCAGGCCATGGTGCACGCCGGCCAGAACGCCGGCCAGCAGCAGGTAGGGGTTGGCGTCGGCGCCGGCTACCCGATGCTCGATGCGATGCGCCTCCGGCGTGCCGGTGGGAACGCGCAGGGCGGTGGTGCGGTTGTCCAGGCCCCAGCTCGGCGCATTGGGCACGAAGAACTGCGAGCCGAAGCGGCGATAGCTGTTCACGTTGGGGCAGAGGAAGGCCATGCAGGCGGGTAGGGTCTCGAGCACACCGCCGATGGCATGACGCAATGCGGCGTTCTGCTCGGGATCCTCGCCGGCGAAGATGTTGCGGCCGTCTTTGTCCAGCAGGGAAATATGGACGTGCAGGCCGTTGCCCGCCTGGCCCGGGTAGGGCTTGGCCATGAAGGTGGTGTCCATCTCATGGTCATAGGCGACGTTCTTGATCAGGCGCTTGAGCAGCACGGCGTAGTCACAGGCCTTGATCGGATCGGCAACGTGATTGAGGTTGACCTCGAATTGCGCCGGAGCCGATTCGGCGACGATGGCATCGGCCGGAATGCCCTGGGCGCGAGCGCCGTCGATGATGTCCTGCAGGCAGTCCGCATACTCGTCCAGATCGTCCATGGAATAGACCTGGACCGACTGGGGACGCTTGCCGGAAATGGGCGAACGCGGTGGTTGCGGGCGGCCGTTGATGTTCTCCTGATCGATCAGATAGAACTCCAGCTCGAAGGCGGCGCAGACGGTGAGTCCGAGCTCGTCGAAACGCTGGACGACCTGGCGCAGGACCTCGCGGGGATCGGCGAAGAAGGGCTCGCCTTCCATCTCGTGCATGGTCATCAGCAGCTGCGCGGTGGGGCGCTTCTGCCAGGGTTCCATGGAGAGGGTGTCGGTGATGGGGAAGCAGACGCGGTCGGCGTCGCCGATGTCGAGCCCGAGACCGGTGCTTTCGACGGTGGAGCCGGTGATGTCGAGGGCGAACAGCGAAGCGGGGAGGTTGATTCCTTTCTCGAAGACTTTGGGCAGATTGGTGCGCTCGATGCGTTTGCCACGCACCACGCCATTCATATCCGCAATCAGAAGATCGACGAACTGGACCTCAGGATGTTCCCTGAGGAAGTCGGTCGCTTCATCCAAACGAACGGCACGCGGGGGTACCGACATGATGAAACACCTTTGCTTTTGGCTGCGCTCGACAAAACGGTTAGCGCCTGATGCGCCTGTTTGCCCAGTGGGCCAACCGCAGTGAGGGCACGAGTGCCCGCTATCGATCCGACAGCGACCTGAGAGTACGGTCTCGCCTGCGCTCCGACGCTTTGTCAGCGCCCCTGTTAAAAATATCAATCAGCGGAGTTACCACCCTGGAGTCAATCCGAAAGGCGGACCAAAGTCAACTGGAGGCAACCCTGCTCAGGGGTGGTGCGCAGGTGCCTGTTTTTGGCGCATTCAGCGGGGCGGGAACGCCTCTGTTTCGCCGCTTCTGTGCAGAATCTCGAAACTTTTTGCCGGTGGTTGTGAAAAATAACGAACAAGACTAGGCTCGGATGATTCCTGTTCAACCCGGTGTCCCATGTCCGCGCTGCCCCTCATAGGTGTCACAGCCTGTACCAGGCAACTTGGCCTGCATCCCTTTCACATCGCCGGCGACAAGTATCTGCGCGCGGTGGTGGAGGGTGCCGAGGGCATGCCACTGGTGATTCCGGCCCTGGCCGATCTCATCGCCACCGAGGCCCTACTGGAGCGCCTGGACGGTCTGCTGTTCACCGGTTCGCCATCCAACGTCGAGCCCCATCACTATCAGGGCACGCCCAGCGAGCCCGGCACCCTGCACGACGCGGCCCGCGATGCCGTGACCCTGCCGCTGCTGCGCGCCGCCGTGGCGACCGGGGTACCGGTGCTGGGCATCTGCCGCGGCTTCCAGGAAATGAACGTGGCCTTTGGCGGCAGCCTGCACCAGAAGGTGCACGAGGTCGGTTCCCTCATGGACCACCGCGAACGCGGCGAGACCCTGGAGGAGCACTATGGCCTGCACCATCCGGTCGAGGTCCAGCCCGGTGGCCTGTTCGAGTCCCTGGAGCTGCCGGCACGCTTCGACGTGAACTCCATCCATGGCCAGGGTATCGATCGCCTGGCGCCGGGGTTGCGCGCCGAGGCCCTGGCGCCCGACGGCCTGATCGAGGCCGTCTCGGTCCGCGAGGCCCGTGCCTTCGCCTGCGGCGTGCAGTGGCACCCGGAGTGGAGGGTGCGCAGTCACCCGGTCTATCTCGCCTTGTTCAAGGCGTTCGGCAAGGCCTGCAAGGTGCGCGCTGCCGAACGTTGATGCTGTTCATCCCGCTCGAACCTTCGAGGTCTTTATGAGCACCCCGCTTGACCGGCTCACCGCCTGGTTGAAAGAACGCAAGATCACTGAAGTGGAATGCCTGGTCGCCGATCTGACCGGTATCGCCCGCGGCAAGATTTCCCCCACCGCCAAGTTCCTCAACGAAAAGGGCATGCGCCTGCCGGAGAGCGTGCTCCTGCAGAGCGTGACGGGGGACTATGTCGACGACGACATCTACTATGAATTGCTCGATCCGGCCGACATCGACATGCACTGCCGCCCGGATGATCGTGCGGTGTTCCTGGTGCCCTGGGCACTGGAACCCACTGCCCTGGTGATCCACGACACCTACGACAAGCGCGGCATTCCCATCGAGCTGTCGCCGCGCAACCTGCTCAAGAAGGTGCTCAAGCTCTATGCCGAGCACGGCTGGCAGCCCATCGTCGCGCCGGAAATGGAGTTCTACCTGACCAAGCGCAGCGACGATCCCGACTATCCGCTGCAGCCGCCGGTAGGCCGCTCCGGGCGCCAGGAAACCGGGCGCCAGTCCTTTTCCATCGATGCGGCCAACGAATTCGATCCGCTGTTCGAAGACATGTACGACTGGTGCGAGGCCCAGGCACTGGATCTGGATACCCTGATCCATGAGGAAGGCACCGCGCAGATGGAGATCAACTTCCGCCACGGCGATCCGCTGCACCTGGCCGACCAGATCTTCGTCTTCAAGCGCACCCTGCGCGAGGCGGCGCTCAAGCACAACGTCACCGCCACCTTCATGGCCAAGCCCATGACCGGTGAGCCCGGCAGCGCCATGCACCTGCACCAGAGCGTGGTGGATCTGAAGACCGGCAAGACGGTGTTTTCCAACCCCGATGGCAGCATGAGCGAGCTCTTCCTGCACCACATCGGTGGCCTGCAGAAATACATTCCCGAGGCGCTGCCGCTGTTCGCGCCCAACGTGAATTCCTTCCGCCGCTTCCTGCCCGACACCTCGGCGCCGGTCAACGTCGAGTGGGGCGAGGAGAATCGCACCGTGGGTCTGCGCGTGCCGGATTCCGATCCGCAGAATCGCCGGGTGGAGAACCGCCTGGCCGGCGCCGATGCCAATCCCTATCTGGCCCTGGCGGCCAGCCTGCTGTGTGGCTATCTGGGCATGATCGAGAATGTCTCGCCCAGTGCCCCGGTGCAGGGACGCGGCTACGAGCGTCGCAACCTGCGCCTGCCGCTGACCCTGGAAGCCGCCCTGGAGCGCATGGAGCAGTCGGCCACCCTGGAGCGTTATCTGGGGAGTCGCTTCACCCGCGGCTACGTCGCGGTGAAGCGCGCCGAGCATGAGAATTACAAGCGCGTGATCAGTTCCTGGGAGCGGGAATTCCTGCTGCTCAGCGTCTGACCGCGATTCAAGGAGAGGCTTCGTGACTACCTTTACCACCGCCCATTGGCAGGACCTGAGTCGCCGACACCTGTTGGCGCCCTTCACCGATTATCGCCAGCTCAACGAGAAGGGTGCGCGCATCATCACCCGCGCCGAGGGGGTGCACCTCTGGGACAGCGAGGGTCAGCGCATCCTCGACGGCATGGCCGGACTCTGGTGCGTCAACGTCGGCTACGGTCGTGAAGAACTGGTCGAGGCGGCCAGCCGCCAGATGCGCGAACTGCCCTATTACAACCTGTTCTTCCAGACCGCCCATCCGCCGGTGCTGGAGCTGGCCAAGGCCATCGCCGAGCTGGCACCGGAGGGCATGAACCACGTGTTCTTCACCGGTTCCGGCTCGGAGGCGAACGACACCGTACTGCGCCTGGTGCGCCATTACTGGGCAACCAAGGGCCAGCCGGAGAAGCGCGTGGTCATCGGCCGCTGGAATGGCTACCACGGCTCGACCCTGGCCGGTGCCAGCCTAGGTGGCATGGCGGCGATGCACGAGCAGGGCGGCCTGCTGCCCGATATCGTGCATATCCCGCAACCCTACTGGTTCGGCGAGGGCGGCGAGATGAATCCGGAGGAATTCGGCGTCTGGGCGGCCGATCAACTGGAGCGGAAAATCCTGGAGGTCGGCGAGGAGCGCGTCGCCGCCTTCATCGCCGAGCCCATCCAGGGCGCCGGCGGGGTGATCATTCCGCCGGAAAGCTACTGGCCGCGGGTCCGCCAGATCCTCGACAAATACGACATCCTCTTCATCGCCGACGAGGTCATCTGCGGCTTCGGTCGCACCGGCGAATGGTTCGGCAGCCAGTACTACGGCAATGCTCCGGACCTGATGCCCATCGCCAAGGGGCTCACCTCCGGCTATGTGCCCATGGGCGGCGTGGTGGTGCGTGACGAAGTGGTCAGGGTGCTCGACGAGGGCGGCGAGTTCTATCACGGCTTCACCTATTCCGGGCATCCGGTGGCCGCGGCCGTGGCCCTGGAAAACATCCGCATCCTGCGCGACGAAGGCATCGTCGACCGGGTTCGCAGCACCACGGCACCCTATTTGCAGAAACGCTGGGCGGAGCTGGCCGACCATCCGCTGGTGGGCGAGACCCGGGGTGTCGGCATGGTGGCGGCGCTGGAGCTGGTGCGCGACAAGAAGACGAGGGGGCGGTACGAGGGTGGGGCGGGCATGCTCTGTCGCGAGCACTGCTTCCGCAATGGCCTGGTGATGCGCGCGGTGGGCGATACCATGATCATCGCGCCGCCGCTGGTGATCACGCCGGAGTCCATCGACGAACTGGTCACCCTGGCGCGGCTGAGCCTCGATCAGACCCATGAGCTGCTGCGCCAGCGTGGCTAATGGCCGCCAAGGCTTGAGCCTGGCGGCGGACCTTGCCAGACTGCGCGCGGGCGCTGGCCGCGTACCGAATCAAAAGATCAACGATGACTTGAGGAGCACCACCGCATGAATGTTTTTGGCAAGACTCTTCTAGCGCTGAGCCTGGCCGGCCTCTTTGCCGGTAACGCCTCGGCGGACCCCAAGGTCCTGCACGTCTACAACTGGAACGACTACATTGCCGAAGACACCATCGCCAACTTCGAGAAGGAGTCGGGGATCAAGGTGGTCTATGACGTCTACGACAGCAATGAGACCCTCGAAGCCAAGCTGCTCGCCGGCCGTTCCGGCTACGACGTGGTGGTGCCGTCCAACTCCTTCCTGGCCAAGCAGATCAAGGCCGGCGTCTACCAGCCGCTGGACAAGTCCAAGTTGCCCAACTACAGCAACCTGGATCCGCAGCTGATGAAGACCTTGGAAGTCAGCGATCCGGGCAACCAGTACGCCATCCCCTACCTGTGGGGCACCATCGGCATCGGCTACAACCCGGCCAAGGTCAAGGCTGCCCTGGGCGACAACGCCCCGGTGGATTCCTGGGACCTGATCTTCAAGCCCGAGAACCTTTCCAAGCTCAAGGGCTGCGGCGTGGCCGTGCTGGATTCGCCCACCGAGATCATTCCCGCCGGTCTGCACTACCTCGGCTACAAGCCGGATAGCCAGGATCCCAAAGAGATCAAGGCGGCCGAGGAGCTGTTCCTCAAGGTGCGGCCGTACATCACCTATTTCCACAGCTCCAAGTACATCTCGGACCTGGCCAACGGCAACGTCTGCGTGGCGGTCGGCTATTCCGGCGACATCGCCCAGGCCAAGGCCCGCGCGGCCGACGCCAAGAACGGCGTGACCGTGGCCTACAACATTCCCAAGGAAGGCGCCGGCACCTTTTTCGACACCATGGCCATTCCCAAGGACGCCGAGAATCCCGAGGGCGCGCTCAAGTTCATCAACTACATCATGGAGCCCAAGGTGATCGCGGCGGTCAGCGACTACGTGCAGTATCCCAACGGCAACAAGGAAGCGACCCCGCTCGTAGCTGAAGCGATCCGCACCAACCCGGGGATCTATCCGACCCAGGAAACCATGACCAAGCTGTACGCCTTCCCGGATCTTCCGGCCAAGACCCAGCGTCTGATGACCCGTACCTGGACCACCATCAAGTCCGGTAAGTGAGTTCCGCCGCCGCGTGCGGCTGAAAGAACGGCACGCCGGAGTCACTCCGGCGTGCCGTCCGTCTGTATGGACCGCTGAAAGGGTGTCGCCCTGATGCCCACCATGAAAGGAGCCGCCCGTGCTTTCGTTGCGTAAAACCCTGCTGGCCATGACCACCCTGACCGTCATGGGAACCGCCGTCGCCGAGCCGACGGTACGCGTCTACAACTGGAGCGATTACGTCGGCGAGACCACGCTCGAGGATTTCCAGAAGGCCACCGGCATCACGCCGGTCTATGACGTCTTCGATTCCAACGAAACCCTCGAAGGCAAGCTCCTGGCCGGCCACACCGGCTATGACGTGGTGGTGCCCTCGAGCAACTTCCTGGCCAAGCAGATCAAGGCGGGCGCCTTCCAGAAACTTGACAAGAGCCAGCTGCCGAACTGGCAGAATCTCGATCCGGCGCTGCTCAAGCAGCTGGAAAAGAGCGATCCGGGTAACCAATACGGCGTTCCCTACCTGTGGGGCACCAATGGCATCGGGTACAATATCGACAAGGTCAAGGCCGCGCTGGGCACCGACAAGCTCGATTCCTGGGCCATCCTGTTCGAACCCGAAAACCTCAAGAAGCTGAGCAAGTGCGGCGTTTCCTTCATGGATTCGCCTGACGAGGTCTATCCGGCGGTTCTGCAATACCTGGGGCTCGACCCCAACAGCACCAACCCCGACGACTACAAGAAGGCCGAGGCCCAGCTGCTCAAGGTGCGGCCATACATCACCTATTTCCATTCCTCCAAGTACATCTCGGATCTGGCCAACGGCAATATCTGCGTGGCGTTCGGCTATTCCGGCGATGTCTTTCAGGCGCGTTCGCGTGCCGAGGAAGCGAAGAAGGGCGTCAACATCGGCTACGCGATTCCCAAGGAGGGCGCGAACCTCTGGTTCGACCTCCTGGCCATCCCCAAGGATGCCAAGAGCGTGAAGGAGGCCCATGCCTTCATCAACTATCTGCTGCAGCCCGAGGTCATCGCCAAGGTCAGTGACTATGTCGGCTACGCCAACCCCAATCCGCAGGCGGGCGAGCTGATGAATGCCGAGCTGCGGCAGGACGAGACCGTCTATCCGCCACAGGCGGTGATGGACAAGCTGTACGTGATGAAGGAACTGCCCCCGCAGATCCTGCGCCTGGAAACCCGCAGCTGGACGCGGGTCAAGTCCGGCAAATAACCAACGCTAAAGCGGACCGGCTCGGCCGGTCCCCGATTTTCCTGGGGAGATGTACATGGCGACTGCCACCAGTGCCTTCAAGAAAGCCGCCACCGGCGACAAGAAAGCCAAGGAAGTCCTGGTCAAGATCGACCGGGTCACCAAGAAGTTCGACGAAACCGTCGCTGTCGACGACGTCTCCCTGACCATCAACAAGGGCGAGATCTTCGCCCTGCTCGGCGGCTCGGGTTCGGGCAAGTCGACCCTGCTGCGCATGTTGGCCGGTTTCGAGCGACCCAGCGAAGGGCGCATCTTCCTCGATGGCGTGGACATCACCGATATGCCGCCCTACGAGCGGCCGATCAACATGATGTTCCAGTCCTATGCGCTGTTCCCGCACATGAGCGTGGAGCAGAACATCGCCTTCGGCCTCAAGCAGGACAAGCTGCCCAAGGCCGAGATCGACGCCCGCGTGGCCGAGATGCTCAAGCTGGTGCACATGACCCAGTACGCCAAGCGCAAGCCGCACCAGCTCTCCGGTGGCCAGCGCCAGCGGGTGGCCCTGGCGCGCTCCCTGGCCAAGCGGCCCAAGCTGCTGCTGCTCGACGAACCCATGGGCGCCCTGGACAAGAAACTGCGTTCGCAGATGCAGCTGGAACTGGTGGAGATCATCGAGCGCGTGGGCGTGACCTGCGTGATGGTGACCCACGACCAGGAAGAGGCCATGACCATGGCCGAGCGCATCGCCATCATGCACCTGGGCTGGATCGCCCAGGTGGGCAGCCCCATGGACATCTACGAGACCCCGGCGAGCCGCCTGGTCTGCGAGTTCATCGGTAGCGTCAACGTCTTCGACGGCGAGCTGACCGACGACGGTGCCGACCACGCCATCATCCACAGTCCGCAACTGGAGCGACCGATCTACATCGGTCACGGCATCAGCACCCGCGCCCAGGAAAAGCAGGTTACCTTCGCCCTGCGCCCCGAGAAACTGCTGATGGGCACCAGCCTGCCGGCGGATCACGAGCATCCCGACTACAACTGGTGCAGCGGCACCGTGCACGACATCGCCTACCTGGGCGGGCACTCGGTCTATCACGTCAAGCTGGGCACCGGCCCCATCGTCCAGTGCTTCATCGCCAATGCCGAGCGCCTCGGCAAGCGACCCACCTGGGATGACGCCGTGGTGGTGTACTGGGAAGACGACAGCGGCGTGGTACTGCAAGCATGACCAGACCTCCCTTGCTCAAGCGCCTGCTCGATGGCCGCCGCCTGACCATCGGCGTGCCCTTCGTGTGGCTGTTCCTGTTCTTCCTGCTGCCGTTCCTGATCGTGCTCAAGATCAGCTTCTCGGTCGCGGACGTGGCCATCCCGCCCTACACCGAACTGTTCAGCTACGCCGACCAGCAACTGGATATCGCGCTCAACTTCGGCAACTACCTGATGTTCGCCGGCGATCCGCTGTATCTGGACGCCTACCTCGGCTCGCTGAAGATGGCCGGCATCAGCACCCTGATCTGTCTACTGATCGGCTATCCCATGGCCTATGCCATCGCCCGGGCCGGTCGCGAGAAGCAGACGGTGCTGCTGCTGCTGATCATGATGCCGACCTGGACCGCCATCCTCATCCGCGTCTATGCCTGGATGGGGCTGCTGTCCACCAATGGCCTGATCAACAGCTTCCTGATGAGTCTGGGGATCATCAGCAGTCCGCTGCAGATGCTCAACACCAACTTCGCGGTGTACCTGGGGATCGTCTATTCCTATCTGCCGTTCATGATCCTGCCGCTGTTCGCCAACCTGGTGAAGCATGACCTGACCCTGCTGGAAGCCGCTGGCGACCTGGGTGCCAGTCGCTTCACCAGCTTCTGGAGAATCACCGTGCCGCTGTCCAAGAACGGCATCATCGCCGGCTGCATGCTGGTGTTCATTCCGGCGGTGGGCGAGTTCGTCATTCCCGAGCTGCTGGGTGGCCCGGAGACCCTGATGATCGGCCGCGTGCTCTGGCAGGAATTCTTCAACAACCGTGACTGGCCGGTGGCCTCCGCCCTGGCGGTGGTGATGCTGGTGATCCTCATCGTGCCCATCGTGCTGTTCAACAGAAACCAAGCCAAGGAACTGGAGGGCAAGCTATGAGAGGCCTCAAGTTCACCAACCTGATGCTGGTGCTCGGGCTGCTGTTCATCTATCTGCCGATGGTCATCCTGGTCATCTACTCCTTCAACGAGTCGCGCCTGGTGACCGTCTGGGGCGGCTGGTCGGTGAAGTGGTACGTCGGCCTGCTGGACAATACCCAGCTGATGAGTGCGGTGTTCCGCTCGCTGGAGATCGCTTTCTACACGGCCATCTCCTCGGTGATCCTCGGCACCCTGGCGGCCTTCGTGCTGACCCGCATCCCGCGCTTCCGCGGCCGCACCGTCTTCGGCGGCATGGTCACGGCGCCGCTGGTGATGCCCGAGGTGATCACCGGTCTATCGCTGCTGCTGCTGTTCGTTTCCATGGCGCAACTGATCGGCTGGCCGCAGGACCGCGGCGTGACCACCATCTGGATCGCCCACACTAGCTTCTGCTCCTCCTATGTGGCGGTGGTGGTCTCCTCGCGCCTGCGCGAACTGGACCTGTCCATCGAGGAGGCGGCCATGGACCTGGGCGCCCGGCCGTGGAAGGTGTTCCTGCTGATCACCATTCCCATGATCGCGCCCTCGCTGGCGGCGGGCGGCATGATGTCCTTCGCCCTGTCGCTGGACGACCTGGTGCTGGCGAGCTTCGTCTCGGGCCCCGGCTCGACCACGCTGCCCATGGAGGTGTTCTCGGCGGTGCGCCTGGGCGTGAAGCCGGAGATCAACGCCATCGCCAGCCTGATCCTCCTGGCGGTCTCGCTGTTCACCTTCTTCGCCTGGTACTTCACGCGCCGCGCCGAGAAGAAGCGCCTGCAGGGCCTGCAGGAAGCCATGGACGCCACGGCCTCGGAGATCACCCGGCGCGAACGCGAAACGGCGACCCTCATGGCGCCGCCGGCCAACAGCTGAGGATCGATGGAAAAGGCGGCCTCAGGGCCGCTTTTTTTGTGTCCGATGGTCAGGGCTGCGACAAGCGCGACCGCTCTCGCGAGGCGCGATTTGATACCATTTGCCTTTTGCCAGGTAGCGCTCCCGCCATGAAACAGTACCTCGACCTGATGCGCCACGTGCGTGAACACGGCACCTTCAAGAGCGACCGCACCGGCACCGGGACCTATAGCGTCTTCGGCTACCAGATGAGATTTGATCTGGCCGAGAGCTTTCCCCTGGTCACCACCAAGAAGTGCCATCTGCGATCCATCATCCACGAACTGCTGTGGTTCCTGCAGGGCGAGACCAACATCCGCTACCTGAAGGAAAACGGCGTGTCCATCTGGGACGAATGGGCCGACGAGAACGGCGAACTGGGCCCGGTCTACGGCTACCAGTGGCGCAGCTGGCCGGCACCGGATGGTCGCCATATCGACCAGATCGCCGGGGTGGTGGACATGATCCGCGCCAAGCCCGACTCGCGGCGGCTGATCGTCTCGGCCTGGAATCCGGCGCTGGTGGACGAGATGGCGCTGCCGCCGTGCCATGCGCTGTTCCAGTTCTATGTCGCCGATGGCCGGCTGAGCTGCCAGCTGTATCAGCGTTCCGCCGACATCTTCCTCGGCGTGCCCTTCAACATCGCCAGCTACGCGCTGCTGACCCTGATGGTGGCCCAGGTCACCGGACTGCAACCGGGCGAATTCATCTGGACCGGCGGTGATTGCCACCTCTATGCCAATCATCTGGAGCAGACCGATCTGCAGCTGACCCGCGAACCGCTGCCGCTGCCGACCATGAAGGTCAATCCGGCGGTCACGGACCTGTTCGCCTTCCGCTTCGAGGATTTCGAACTGGCAGGCTACCAGGCCCATCCGCACATCAAGGCGCCGGTCGCGGTCTGAGCCGGCGGCCGCCGCGCTCAGGCGCCGTGGCCGTGCTCAAGCACCTCGTCCACCAGTTGCTCGGGCGCCTTGCGCACGTCCAGCACCTGGGCTTCCAGGTGATCCGGCGCCTCCAGGGTGTCGAGCTGGCTCTGCAAGAGCTTGGGATCGAAGAAATGCCCCCGGCGACTGCCGATGCGCTTGGCCAGCAGCTCGGGTGAGCCCTTGAGGAACAGCAGCCGGACGCCTTGCAGGCCGTTCAGCAGGCGATCGCGATAGACCTTCTTCAGCGCCGAGCAGGCGAACACCCGGGTGGTGCCTTCGGCCTGCGCCTGCTGCATGGCGGCGTGGATGGCATCCAGCCAGGGCCAGCGATCCGCGTCGGTGAGGGCGATGCCCTTGGCCATCTTGTCCTTGTTGGCCTGGCTGTGGAAGGTGTCGGCATCGTCGAAACGGCAGTCCAGCCGGCTGGCCAGGAGCTCGCCCAGGGTGGTCTTGCCACTGCCCGAGACGCCCATTATCAGATAGATCATCGTCGTCGCTCCACGTGAGGATTCGCCTCGCTATAGAGTGTCTAGAGCGGCGTTTGCTCCGGGGTCAGGCGGCTGCTCCAGGTGGCGCCGACGGACGCGACGATGATGCAGGCAAGGGCGAACCACTGGGCGACGCCCAGGATCTCGCCGAGGAATACCCAGCCGGAAAGGGCGCCCAGCGCCGGTTCCAGGCTCATCAGGGTGCCGAAGGTGGCGGCCGGCAGGCGGGTCAGGACGGCCATTTCCAGGGCATAGGGAATGGCCGTGGACATCAGCGCCAGGGCCAGCGCCAGCGGCCAGATTTCCGGTTGCAAGAGATTGCTGCCGCTGTGGACGATGCCGATGGGCAGCACGACCAGGGCGGCGATGGAGGCGCCGAAAGCCACCGTGCCGGTACCGTGAACCGCGCCGGCGCGCTTGCCCAGGACGATGTAGATCGCCCAGCAGGCGCCGGCACCCAGCGCCAGGGTGGTGCCCAGCGGATCCAGGGCCGAGGCGTTGTGGCCGAAGGGCAGGAGCACGGCCAGGCCGGCCACCACCAGCACGATCCACAGCAGGTCCAGCCCGCGGCGCAGGGCGCACAGCGCCACCACCAGCGGTCCGACGAATTCCAGGCCGACGGCGATGCCGATCGGCAGCCGTTGCATGGCCAGGTAGATGGTCAGGTTCATCACGCCCATGGCGACGCCATAGCCCAGCAGGCTGCCCAGCGCCGCGCGGCGGAAGTTGCGCCAGGGGCGCAGCACGATCAGCAGGACGAGGGCCGCGAAGATCAGCCGCAGGGTGGTGACGCCGACCGGATCGAGACGCAGGAACAGGGTCTTGGCCAGGCTGGCGCTGGTCTGGATCGAGGTCATGGCGACCAGCAGCAGGGCGACGGCGAACAGCGGAGAGCGGGCAGACATCGGCAGGGCTCGACTAGCGGGCCCGCCAGCATAGGTCATCCGCTCAGAGCCGCAAGGTTGGCTGCGACCTCAACGTGTTCTCGAGCGCTGCAGCAGCGACTCGGCGCTTTCGCGATTTTCCCGGACCTGCTCGACGAAGCGCTGCTGCTCTTCGCGCTGGGCCACCTGCACGCATTGCGCGTAGCCCGCGTCCCACCCTTGCTGGTAGGGCTTTTCCGCGGCGAAGCGGCGGGCGTCCTTGTGCTCGTAACCGATGCCATTGACCGCCTGTTTGCCGGTCTGGCAACCGTCGCTGAAGCCATCGGCATAGGCCGGGGGATAGCCCTTGGCGATGAGCTGGTCGTGGTAACTGGTGCAGGCCGCGAGACTGGCCAGCAGGACGAACAACGAGGCGAGACGACGAGAGACAGCCATGGGAGCCTCCTTACGGGATACTACGTCTGATCCCTATGGAGAAAGCTTAGTTGGCGCCTGGTGAGAATTTCGTCAAAAAACGCCTGGGTTGAAAAATACCGACGGACGTCATGGCAAGCCCCTCGAACCGCTGCGCTTAAATATGCGGCGGAGCGCCGCTTGCCTTGCTTCGGCTGTCATCCCGGTCGCAGAATGCGGGCACTGCTTGCATGCCTGACAAGGACTTACGATGCACGATCCCGTCGCAGCCGGTCTCCGGCTCGCCCCTGATGAGCTGACCCGCCCCTTCGCCCCCGAACAGTTTTCCTTCGCCGATACCGATCAGCTCGAGCCCTTTCGCGGCATCCTGGGTCAGGAGCGCGCGGTGGAAGCCCTGCAGTTCGGCGTGGCCATGCCGCGGCCCGGCTACAACGTCTTCGTCATGGGCGAGCCGGGCACCGGTCGTTTCTCCTTCGTCCAGCGCTATCTCAAGGCCGAAGCCAAGCGCCAGCCGACGCCCAACGACTGGGTGTACCTGAATCACTTCGAAGAGCCCCGGGCGCCAAGCGTGCTGGAGCTGCCCCCCGGCGAGGGCGAGGCCTTCGTGGCCGACATGGCCCATTTCATCGACAACCTCCTGGCCACCTTTCCGGCGGTGTTCGAGCATCCGGCCTTCCAGCAGAAGAAGAGCGCCATCGAGCGCGCCTTCAACCAGCGCTATGACCAGGCGCTGGACGTGGTGGAAAAGCTCGCCCTGGAAAAGGAAATCGCCCTCTACCGCGACGCCAACAATGTCGCCTTCACCCCGATGAAGGAAGGCAAGGCGCTGGATGAAGCCGACTTCGCCCAGTTGCCCGAGGCCGAGCGGGAGCGTTTCCACGCCGACATCTCCAGCCTGGAAGAGCGTCTCAACGAAGAGCTGGCCAGCCTGCCGCAGTGGCGCCGGGAATCGAGCAACCAGCTGCGTGCCCTGAACGAAGACACCATCATCCAGGCCCTGCAACCGCTGCTGGCGCCGCTGTCGGAAAAGTACAACGACAACCCCGGGGTCTGCGCCTACCTGCAGGCCATGCAGGTGGACCTGCTCAAGACGGTGGTCGAGCAACTGGCCGACGACGCCAAGCCCGACATGCAGCGGCGCAAGGAGCTGCGCGAGCAGTACGAGCCCAATCTGATCATCGGCCACCACGTCACCGGTGGTGCCCCGGTGGTGTTCGAGTCCCATCCGACCTACGACAACCTCTTCGGCCGTATCGAATACCAGTCCGATCAGGGCGCGCTCTACACCAACTATCGCCAGCTGCGCCCCGGCGCGCTGCACCGCGCCAATGGCGGCTTCCTCATCGTCGAGGCGGACAAGCTGCTGACCGAGCCCTTCGTCTGGGACGCCCTCAAGCGCGCCCTGCATTCGCGTCAGCTGAAGATGGAATCGCCGCTGGCCGAGCTGGGCCGGCTCACCGCCATGAGCCTGGCGCCGCAGCAGATCCCGCTGCAGCTCAAGGTCATCATCATCGGCTCGCGCAACATCTACTACACCCTGCAGGAGCTGGATTCGGACTTCCAGGAGATGTTCCGGGTGCTGGTGGACTTCGACGAAGAGCTGCCGCTGCGCGACGAAAGCCTCGAGCAGTTCGCCCAGTTGCTCAAGACGCGCACCTCGGAAGAGGGCATGGCGCCCCTGACCTCGGCGGCCGTGGCCCGTCTGGCCACCTACAGCGCGCGCCTGGCCGAGCACCAGGGGCGGCTGTCGGCGCGTATCGGCGATCTGTTCCAGCTGGTCAGCGAAGCCGACTTCATCCGCCACCTGGCCGGTGACGAGCGTACCGACAAGGGCCATGTCGAGCGCGCGCTCAAGGCCAAGGAGACCCGCACCGGTCGCGTCTGCGCCCGGGTGCTGGACGACATGCTCACCGGCCTCATCCTCATCGACACCCAGGGCGCTGCGGTGGGCAAGTGCAACGGCCTCACCGTGCTGGAGGTGGCCGATTCCGCCTTCGGCATGCCGGCGCGCATCTCGGCCACCGTCTACCCGGGTGCCAGCGGCATCCTCGACATCGAGCGCGAGGTCAGTCTGGGCCAGCCCATCCACTCCAAGGGCGTGATGATCCTGACCGGCTACCTGGGCAGTCGCTATGCCCAGGAATTCCCGCTGTCGATCTCGGCCAGCATCGCCCTGGAGCAGTCCTATGGCTATGTCGATGGCGACAGCGCCTCCCTCGGCGAGGCCTGCACCCTGATCTCCGCGCTGTCGCGTACGCCGCTCAAGCAGTGCTTCGCCATCACCGGCTCCATCAACCAGTTCGGCGAAGTGCAACCGGTCGGTGGCGTGAACGAGAAGATCGAGGGTTTCTTCCGCCTCTGTCAGGCCCGCGGTCTGACCGGCGAGCAGGGTGTGATCATCCCGCGCGCCAACGTCACCAACCTGATGCTCGACGAGACCGTGCTGGAAGCGGTTCGCGCAGGGCTGTTCCATGTCTATGCCGTGCGCCAGGCGGACGAGGCTCTGTCGCTGCTGGTGGGCGAGCCCGCCGGGGCACCGGATGCCAAGGGGCGCTTCCCGGACGGCAGCGTCAATGCGCGCGTGGTACAGCGTCTCAAGGAAATCGCCGAGCTCGAGCTGGAAGATGAACTGGCCGACAAACTCAGTGATAACTCCAAGGCAAAAGGGAAAAACAACGAAGCGCAGGAGAACTGAGCTCCAGGGGGCAGGTCGGATTTTGTACAAGGCGTCGTAGCCCAAGTAGCACGGCGCCTAGACCCGCTTGCCCCCTTTTGACCAACAGGGTTGTCCACAGCCTTTGTGGATACCTCTGGCCTAGGACCGGCGAGCATTGAGCGCTTCGAGAGGATGACGCCATGTCCCGCACCATTACCCTGATCCGTCCCTGCCTGGGCCTCGTCACCCGTATCGAATGCGAAATCAAGCCGCTCGGTCAGGAACAGGGCCTCTGGACCCTGTTGTGCGCCGCCGGTCTGAATGGCCAGCAGCCCACTGCGATCAAGGCCCAGGGGCCTTTCCACGGTCCCAAGGCGGCCGAAGGCGTCATGACCGCCATCGCCGAAAACCTGGTTGAACAGGGCTATATCCAGGTCGAAGAGACCCAGATTTGGCGCCTGCACATGCAGAGCGAGCTGCGCAAGATGAACGGCGAGCGCGCCCACCAGCAGGTGCGTTTCCAGGTCGGTCCCGACGCCTGAGTCAGGTACAACCTGCCGCATTGGTCCGCCTGCACCGCCCCGGTATACTCGCCCGGCCCTGGTAATCCGAGCGAGTCTGCATGGAACGTCTGATCGAAAAAGCCCTTTACGCCTCCCGCTGGCTGCTGGCCCCCATCTATCTGGGGTTGTCCCTGGCATTGGTCCTGCTGGCGCTCAAGTTCTTTCAGGAAGTCTTCCACGTCCTGCCGCACATCTTCCAATCCACCGAAGCCGAACTGATCCTGCTGGTCCTGTCGCTTATTGACATGGCGCTGGTGGGTGGCCTGCTGGTCATGGTGATGATCTCCGGCTACGAGAATTTCGTCTCCCAGCTGGACATCGATGAAGGCTCGGAAAAGCTCAGCTGGCTGGGCAAGATGGATTCGGGCTCGCTGAAGAACAAGGTGGCTGCCTCCATCGTCGCCATCTCCTCGATCCACCTGTTGCGCATCTTCATGGATGCCCAGAACACCAATCCCGAATACCTCAAGTGGTACGTGATCATCCATCTGGTGTTCGTGGTCTCGGCCTTCGCCATGGGCTATCTGGATCGGCTGACCAAGCACTGACGGGCCAGGCGGCCATTCGTCCGCCGCCGGCAGCTTTCGTTTACGCTTTGTGGATTGCGCCGCTGCGCTGGCTTGTCCTAGGTTGTCGAATGCTTACAGCTGCCGATCGACGCCCTTCCTGGCGTCGATCTCGACCCGGAGGTTTCCATGCAATTGCCGGAATTGATCCAGCGCGCCCAGGCCGGCGAGGTCCGTGAACTCAATCTGCTGTCCATCGAAGGCGGCTTCTATGTGCTCGAGGTGCTCACCCAGGACGGTCGCACGCGGCTGACCGGGCGGGATGGCCACTTCTACCGCCTGGGCTCCGCTGCCCAGGCCCGCCGTCTGCTGGCCGACCTGCCGCCGCTGCCGTGCTTCCTCATTCAGCACAGCGCCTATGACGAGATGGTCGGCATGGCGCCACGCTCCTCGGAACCCCTGAAGATCCCGCTGAACTACCGGAACGCCTCTTGAGCCACGGCGCCGTCCGGCGCCTGCTGCCGATCCTTGGCGATCAGTTGTCGCCCCGGCTGGCCTCCCTGCGTGATGCCGATCCCGCCCAGGACGTACTGCTGCTCGCCGAGGTCCAGGAAGAAACCAGCTACGTCCCGCACCATCCGCGCAAGATCGCCCTGATCTTCAGCGCCATGCGCCACTTCGCCAGCGAGATGCGCACGCGTGGCTTCCAGGTCCATTACCGCACCCTGGATGACCCGGACAACCAGGGCTCGCTGCCGGCCGAGATCGCTTTCTGGGCGAAAGGAACGGGCGCGCGCGAGGTTCATCTGACCGAAACCGGCGAATGGCGTCTGGAACAGGCCTTGCGGGGGCTCGCTCTGGCGGTGCCTGTGCAGTGGCACGGCGACGACCGATTCCTTTGCAGCCGCGCCGCCTTCGCCCGCTGGGCCGGGGCGCGCACCGAGTTGCGGATGGAGGCCTTCTACCGCGGCATGCGCAGACGACACGGCTGGCTGATGGAAGGGGAGGACGAACCCTGTGGCGGGGTCTGGAATCTGGACAAGGACAATCGCAAGGCCCTGCCCAGGGACCATCCTGTCCCCGAGCCCTTCAGCTGCCCGCCCGATGCCTGTACCCGGGAGGTGCTCGACCTGGTCGGGCAGCGCTTCGCCCACCACTATGGCCGGCTGGAGGGCTTCGACTACCCGGTGACGCGTTCCGATGCTGAGCGCCTCTGGCAGCACTTCCTGGCGTCGGGCCTGCGCGACTTTGGTAGCTACCAGGACGCCATGGCCCGCGGCGAACCCTATCTGCATCACGCCCGGATCAGCGCGGCGCTCAATATCGGGCTGCTGGACCTGCGTCAGCTCTGCGCCGACGTGGACGTCGCCTATCGCGAGGGCAGGGTGCCGCTCAACAGCGCCGAGGGTTTTCTGCGTCAGCTGATCGGTTGGCGGGAGTACGTCCATGGCGTCTACTGGCTGCGCATGCCCGACTACCGGGAGCTCAATGTGCTGGGCAATAGCCGGGCGCTACCGGAGTTCTACTGGACCGGGACGACCAGCATGGCCTGCATGCGCGAAGCCATCGGCCAGACCCTGGCGCTGGGTTACGCTCACCATATCCAGCGGCTGATGGTCACCGGCAACTTCGCCCTGCTGGCCGGCATCGCGCCCCAGGCCATCGGCGAGTGGTACCTGGCGGTCTATCTGGATGCCTTCGAGTGGGTCGAGCTGCCCAACACCCAGGCCATGGTAATGCACGCGGACGGTGGCTATCTGGCGAGCAAGCCCTATTGCGCCAGCGGCCAGTACATCCGTCGCCAGTCCGACTACTGCAAGGGCTGCCACTATCAGGTTGGCGAGGCACTGGGCGAGCGGGCCTGCCCCTTCAATGCCCTCTACTGGCATTTCCTGATCCGCCATCGCGGGCGCTTCGTCCACTATCCGCGCATGCTCAATCTCTATCGCAATCTCGATCGTCAGACGCCCGAGCGGCAGCAGGCGCTCTGGCAACGGGGTGAGGCACTGCTGGCGCGTCTCGACGCAGGAGAATCCCTATGAAGAAGGCCGATCTGCCCACCAAGCTCTGTCCGGTCTGCCAGCGGCCCTTCACCTGGCGCAAGAAGTGGGAGCGCAACTGGGACGAGGTGCGCTACTGCTCCGAGCGCTGTCGGCGGCAGCGGGGCAGTCTGGGCGGCGGCGAGTCGAGTCCCTGATGTGCTAGGCTCGGCTCCTTTTTGACGATGGAAAGGCTGCTATGAACGACATCCTGCTCGACACCGACGAAGCCCGCGTCAGCTATGGCATCGGCCGCCAGCTGGGCGATCAGCTGCGCCAGAATCCGGTCCCCGGCATGCAGCTGGCAGCCGTGCTCGCCGGTCTCAACGAGGCCTTCGACGGCCAGGAGTCCCGGGTGGACGTCGAGTCGCTGAACGCCAGCTTCCGGGTCATCCGCGAGCGCATGCAGGCGGAAGCTCAGATCAAGGCCGCCGCGGCCGCCCAGGAAGGCGTCGACTACCTGAAGGCCAATGCCGAGCGCCCTGGCGTCGTGGTGCTGCCGTCCGGTCTGCAATACGAGGTGCTCACCCAGGGTGAAGGCGCTACGCCGACTCGCGAAGACCAGGTGCGTACCCACTACCACGGCACCCTCATCGACGGCAGCGTGTTCGACAGCTCCTACCAGCGCGGCCAGCCGGCCGAGTTTCCGGTGGGCGGCGTGATCGCCGGCTGGACCGAAGCCCTGCAACTGATGCCTGCCGGCAGCAAGTGGCGCCTGCATGTGCCCAGCGAACTGGCCTATGGCGCCCAGGGCGTCGGCGGCATCCCGCCGCACAGCGTGCTGGTGTTTGACGTCGAGTTGCTCGACGTCCTTTAAGAGCGACCGACAAAACTACTGCGCGTCCGCCAGGTGGGTGCGTGCCGTGCTCGAAATCCTCATGTACCACTTGTACATTGCGGTTTCTGCGCTCCGCGCGCACCCGGCTAACAACCGCTCGCTACGTGCTGTTGGCCACTCTTCGGCCTTCAGCAGTCCAGCCGCAGCGCCTCGTTGTCCGGGCGCAGCGCCAGGGCATAGCTGAACAGGAAGACCTGGCGGATCTGCTCCTTCACCACCCGCGGTTCGCTGGAGGTGAGGCTGTGCAGGTCCAGCTCGCCCAGGTCCTTGAGTTCTTCCAGGGCCGTCTCGTCCAGTTCCGCGCAGACCTTGCCGGTTTCCCGGTTGAGGATGCGCAGATAGGGATGCGGCCGGTCCAGCCAGGCGTCGATCAGATAAGTCATGGCAAGAGCTCCTGCTGTGCTATTTATGAGAATAATTCTTATTCGCTAAATAGCAAGCCGATTACCTGACTTTTTTAGTAGGACATGAAAAAGCCCGCAGTCTGGCGACGGCGGGCTTGGTCAGTCGACGGCAGGCCTCAGTGGGTACGGGCCACCGAGAAGCGACCCAAGTCAGCGAGCGCATCGCGATATTCGCTGGCGGGGAGGGCATCCAGGCAGGCGATGGCTCGCTCGGCGAATTCCTGCGCCTTGCGCGCGGTATAGTCCAGGGCGCCGGCGGCTTCGACGGCGGCGCGCACGCCTTCCAGATCCTGGCTGCCGCCCTGGCGGATCGCCTGACGTACCAGCGCGGCCTGTTCGGCAGTGCCTTCGCGCATGGTCACGATCAGCGGCAGGGTCGGTTTGCCTTCGGCCAGGTCGTCACCGACGTTCTTGCCCAGGGCCACGGCGTCGCCCTGGTAGTCGAGCAGGTCGTCGACCAGCTGGAAGGCCACGCCCAGATGATCGCCATAGCGACGCAGGGCGTCCGCCTGTTCGGCGCTGGCGCCGGCCAGGATCGCCGCGCTGTGGGTGGAGGCCTCGAAGAGCATGGCGGTCTTGCCGCGAATGACCTCCATGTAGATCTCTTCGGTGGTGCTGGCGTCGCGGATCTTCGACAGCTGCAGCACCTCGCCCTCGGCGATGACGCGAGTGGCCTGGGAGATGATGCGCATCACCTCCATGGAGCCCAGCGCCACCATCATCTCGAAGGAGCGGGCATAGAGGAAGTCGCCGACCAGCACGCTGGGGGCATTGCCCCAGAGCGCGTTGGCAGTGGAACGGCCGCGGCGCATCCCCGAGGCATCGACGACGTCGTCGTGCAGCAGGGTGGAGGTGTGCAGGAATTCGATGGTCGCCGCCAGCAGCTGCAGATCGTGGTCGGCGCGCCCGAGCGCCTTGCCGGCCAGCAGCACCAGCAGCGGACGCAGGCGTTTGCCACCCGCGGAGACGATGTAGTCGCCAATCTTCTCGACCAGCGGCACGCGCGAGGTCAGCTGCTGGCGGATGATGCCGTCTACGGCGGCGAAATCGTCCGTCACCACGCGATAGAAGGACTGGGATTGCTGCGTCATTGAGAGGTGTCCACTGGAGGTCCGGGCAATATTCAGGCGGCCGGATGGCGCATGACCGCCAGACTATGCCCTAGGGACCGGCACGAGTGCCATGCCCAGGGATTGCCATCGCGCTCCCGCGGCTCGCCGCTCCTGCCGATTCGGCTGGGCACCGGCCCGGCATGGCCGCTGAACGAGGTTGCGCGGCATGCTAGGGGTGGGGTGGGGGGCTGTCAAGGCGCGGGCGGGCGGCTCTTGCCTCCTGGCCCGGGCTTGCGTAGAATCGCGGGCCCTGAACATTCCTAGGGTTGACCCCCTGTCTTACGCAATTGCGCGGCGGTCCTTCCGGTCCCGTGCAGCCATGCCGGTCGACGATACCTCCTATAAAGCACCGGGTGAGCAGGTTTAACGGAGATTTACCATGTCCTACGCAGTTATCGTTACCGGTGGCAAGCAATACAAGGTCGCCGAAGGCGAATACCTGAAGGTCGAGAAGCTCGACATCGCCACCGGTGAAACCGTCACCTTCGACCAGGTTCTGCTGGTTGGCAACGGTGACGACGTCAAGATCGGTCTGCCGGTCGTTGATGGTGCCAAAGTGACCGCCGAAGTGACCGCCCAGGGCCGTCACGACAAGGTCACCATCATCAAATTCCGTCGTCGTAAGCATCACATGAAGCGTCAGGGCCACCGTCAGTGGTTCACCGAAATCAAGATCACTGGCATCCAGGCCTGATCTCGCCTCTAACGGAGAATTGACTCATGGCACACAAAAAAGCGGGTGGTTCTACTCGTAACGGTCGCGATTCCGAAAGCAAACGCCTTGGCGTGAAGCTGTACGGCGGCCAGGTCGTCAAGGCCGGCAACATCATCGTGCGTCAGCGCGGCACCCAGTACCATGCCGGTTACGGCGTGGGCCTCGGCAAGGATCATACCCTGTTCGCGAAAGTGGACGGCGTGATCAAGTTCGACGTGAAGGGCGCCTTCGGTCGTCGTTACGTGAGCATCGTCGCCGCCGCCTAAGGCCCGTGACGAAAGAAAAGCCCTGTCTACCCGACGGGGCTTTTTCGTTTGTAGTTAAGCTATTTCCCTTGTAGTTAAGCTATTTCCTTGTTTGCAGCGGCCCGCGAGCGCGGGAGGTCCAGATGAAATTCGTCGATGAAGTATCCATACACGTAAAAGCGGGTGACGGCGGCAACGGCATGATGAGTTTCCGCCGGGAGAAATTCATCGAGAAGGGTGGCCCCAATGGCGGTGACGGCGGCGATGGCGGGTCGATCTGGCTCGAAGCCGACATCAACCTGAACACCCTGGTCGATTACCGTTACACCCGACGTTTCACCGCGCAGAACGGTGAAAAGGGTGGGAGCACCGAGTGCACCGGCGCCAAGGGTGAAGACCTGGTGCTGCCGGTCCCCGTGGGCACCACGGTGATCGATGCGGCGACCCAGGAAATCATCGGTGACCTGACCCAGCCCGGTCAGCGCATCCGTGTGGTCCAGGGCGGCTGGCACGGCCTCGGCAATACCCGTTTCAAGTCCAGCACCAACCGTGCGCCGCGGCAGACCACGCCCGGCAAGCCCGGCGAAGAGCGTGATCTCAAGCTGGAGCTCAAGGTGCTGGCGGACATCGGTCTGCTCGGCCTGCCCAATGCCGGCAAGAGCACCTTCATCCGTGCGGTGTCGGCCGCGAAGCCCAAGGTGGCGGACTATCCCTTCACCACTCTGGTGCCGAACCTGGGTGTGGTCAGCGTGGGGCGCTTCAAGAGCTTCGTGGTCGCCGACATTCCGGGGCTGATCGAGGGGGCTTCCGAAGGCGCCGGTCTGGGGATCCGTTTCCTCAAGCACCTGGCGCGAACCCGTCTGCTGCTGCACCTTGTCGACATGGCGCCCCTGGATGAGAGCGATCCGGCCGAGGCCGCCGAGACCATCATCAACGAGCTGACCAAATTCAGTCCGGCGCTGGGCGAGCGTGATCGCTGGCTGGTGCTGAACAAGGCCGACCAGTTGCTCGATGACGAGCGCGAAGAGCGCCTCAAGGCAGTGGTCGAGCATCTGGACTGGCAGGGTCCGGTCTTCGTCATCTCCGCGCTGGAGCGCGAGGGGACCGAGCAGCTCTGTCAGGCGATCATGCAGTATCTCGACGAGCGTACCCTGCGCCTCGCCGAGGATCCGGCCTATGCCGAGGCGCTGGAAGAGCTCGATCAGCGCATCGAGGACGAGGCGCGGGCGCGGCTGCAGGCGCTGGATGACCAGCGTGCCCTGCGCCGTTCCGGCGTCAAGGCGGTGGACGACGCCGATGACGACTTCGATGACGAAGACGACGGCGACGGTCCGGAAATCTTCTACGTACGGTAAGAAAGGAGCTTGCCCATGCGTGATCAGGTCTCTGGCGCCCAGCGCTGGGTGGTGAAGATCGGCAGTGCCCTGCTGACCGACGACGGTCGTTGTCTGGACGGTGGGGCCATGGCCGGTTGGGTCGAGCAGATGGTGGCCCTGCACCGGGCGGGCATCGAGCTGGTGCTGGTGTCCTCGGGTGCGGTGGCGGCCGGCATGAGCCGACTCGGCTGGACGCAGCGTCCGACCGCCATCAACGAGTTGCAGGCGGCCGCGGCGGTGGGGCAGATGGGGTTGGTGCAGGCCTGGGAATCCAGCTTTGCCGAGCACCAGGTGCAGACCGCGCAGATCCTGCTGACCCATGACGACCTGTCCGATCGCAAGCGCTATCTCAACGCCCGCAGCACCTTGCGGACGCTGGTGAGCCTGGGCGTGGTGCCGGTGATCAACGAAAACGATACCGTCGTGACCGACGAGATCCGCTTTGGCGACAACGACACCCTGGCTGCCCTGGTGGCCAACCTGGTCGAGGCCGATCTGCTGGTCATCCTCACCGATCGCGATGGCATGTTCGACGCCGATCCGCGCAACAACCCCGACGCCAGTCTTATCAGCGAGGCGCGTGCCGACGATCCGGCCCTGGATCTGGTCGCTGGCGGTACCGGCGGTGCCCTGGGGCGTGGCGGCATGCAGACCAAGCTGCGTGCTGCTCGCCTGGCGGCGCGTTCCGGTGCCTATACCGTCATCGTCGGCGGGCGTATCCAGCAGGTGCTCAGTCGCCTGCAGCAGGGCGAGCAGCTGGGGACCCTGCTGTCACCCGAGCGCGGCCTGGTGGCGGCGCGCAAGCAGTGGCTGGCCGGGCATCTGCAGGTGCGCGGCACCCTGCGCCTGGATGCGGGGGCGGTGCAGGCCCTGGTGGGCGGTCATCGCAGTCTGTTGCCGGTGGGGGTGCGCGAACTGGAAGGCAGCTTCCGGCGTGGCGAGATGGTCGCCTGCGTCGGTCCGGATGGGCGCGAAGTGGCGCGTGGCCTGGTCAACTACAGTGCGACCGAAGCGCGGCGCATCCTGGGTCGGCCCTCGGATGCCATCGTCGTCGAGCTGGGCTACGTCTACGAGCCCGAACTGATCCACCGGGACAATCTGGTCCTGGTCTGACGATCGTCGATCCTGGCGCCTCTCCGGAGGCGTTGGGCGCTCGAAGCCCAGGCAATAAAAAACCGGCCTAGGCCGGTTTTTTGTTCGAGCGCTTATCAGGCAGCGGCGGGGGTAGCCAGGGCCTTGATGTGAGCGTTCAGGCGGCTCTTGTGACGAGCGGCCTTGTTCTTGTCGATGATGCCCTTGTCGGCCATGCGGTCGATGACCGGAACGGCAGCGACGTAAGCGGACTTGGCTTTTTCCAGGTCCTTGGCTTCGATCGCCTTGACGACGTTCTTGATGTAGGTACGCACCATGGAGCGCAGGCTCGCATTGTGGCTGCGACGCTTCTCAGCCTGTTTGGCGCGTTTTTTGGCGGAGGGGGAGTTAGCCACCGTGGAGCTCCTTCGAAAAAGACTGTATTGGGTACAGAGCGAACTCTGTAGCAAGTACAGAGCTAAATTAAGGTCGCGAATCTTGACGTCCCTGGCGGCGGCTGTCAAGGCCGTCTGGATGGATATCCGGCTGGTCGCCGATGAAGGGCCTCGTTACACTCGATCGCTTGTGCCCATCGCACGACTGCGCCTGCGCGCTTCCATCGTCACGTCCCGCTGCGTTCACCGAGTCCTCTCCCAGCCATGAATCTGCTCAAGTCCCTGGCCGCCGTCAGCTCCATGACCATGCTGTCCCGCGTGCTGGGTTTCGTGCGCGACACCATCGTCGCCCGCACCTTTGGCGCCGGCATGGCCACCGACGCCTTCTTCGTCGCCTTCAAGTTGCCCAATCTCCTGCGCCGCATCTTCGCCGAGGGCGCCTTTTCCCAGGCCTTCGTGCCCATCCTGGCCGAATACAAGGCCCAGCAGGGCGAGGAGGCTACCCGGACCTTCCTGGCCTATGTCAGCGGCCTGCTGACCCTGGTGCTGGCGGTGGTCACGGTGCTGGGCATGCTGGCCGCGCCCCTGGTGATCTGGATCACCGCGCCGGGCTTTGTCGATACCCCGGAGAAATTCGCCCTCACGTCCAGCCTGCTGCGGGTGACCTTTCCCTACATCCTGCTGATCTCCCTGGCCTCCCTGGCCGGCGCCGTACTCAATACGTGGAACAGATTCAACGTGCCGGCCTTCGTGCCGACCCTGCTCAACATCAGCATGATCATCTTCGCGCTGTTCCTGACCCCCTATTTCGATCCGCCGATCATGGCGCTGGCCTGGGCGACCCTGGTGGGTGGCCTGGCCCAGTTCCTCTATCAGCTGCCACACCTCAAGCGCATCGGCATGCTGGTGCTGCCCCGGCTGAATCTGCGCGACACCGGCGTCTGGCGGGTCATGAAGCAGATGGGGCCAGCGATCCTCGGGGTCTCGGTCAGTCAGATCTCGCTGATCATCAACACCATCTTTGCCTCCTTCCTGGCGGCCGGCTCGGTGTCCTGGATGTACTACGCCGATCGCCTGATGGAGTTGCCTTCGGGGGTGCTCGGCGTGGCGCTCGGGACCATCCTGCTGCCGGCGCTGTCGCGCACCTACGCCAAGGCCGATCGCGAGGAGTATTCACGGCTGCTCGACTGGGGCCTGCGGCTGTGCTTCCTGCTGGTGCTGCCGTGCTCCGCGGCCCTGGCGCTGCTGTCCGAGCCGCTGACCGTCTCGCTGTTCCAGTACGGTCGCTTCGATGCCCATGACGCCCTGATGACCCAGCGGGCGCTGGTCGCCTATGCCGTGGGGCTGCTCGGCATCATCCTGGTCAAGGTGCTGGCGCCGGGCTTCTATGCCCAGCAGAACATCAAGACGCCGGTGAAGATCGCCATTTTCACCCTGGCAGTGACCCAGGTGCTCAACCTGATCCTGATCGGACCGCTGCAGCACGTTGGCCTGGCCCTGGCCATAGGTCTGGCGGCCTGTCTCAACGCCGGCCTTTTATTCTGGCAGTTGCGCCGCCATAACCTGTTCATGCCTCAGCCTGGCTGGACGGGCTTCCTGCTCCGGCTGTTGATCGCGGTGGCGGTGATGACCGCCGTCCTGTTCGGTCTGATGCAGCTGCTGCCCAGCTGGAGCGAGGGGCTGATGTGGCAGCGCCTGCTGCGTCTGGGCGGGCTGGTCGCGGCGGGGGTGCTGGCCTATTTCGCCAGTCTCTTCCTGCTCGGCTTCCGCGTGCGCGACTTCAATCGGCGCGCGGTGCTGTGATTGCACAAGGCCGGGTGTGCGCCTGTCCTCGCGGCGGGCATCCGGATATAATCGATTAATTTCTGAGCAATCCCTATCCATGCAGCTGTTTCGCGGTCTCCATCATCTCGACGCCTTTCCCAAGGGCTGCGTTGCCACCATTGGCAACTTCGACGGGGTTCACCTGGGGCACCAGGCCATCCTCGCGCGGCTGCGTGAGCGGGCGGCGGAGCTTGGGGTGCCCAGTTGCGTGGTGATCTTCGAACCGCAGCCCCGCGAATTCTTCCTGCCCGACATCGCGCCGGTGCGCCTGACCCGCCTGCGCGAGAAACTGGAATGCTTCGCGCGCCTGGGCGTCGACAACGTGCTCTGCCTGAATTTCAATCGGCGGCTGCGCGAATTGTCCGCCGAGGCCTTCGTCCAGCAGGTGCTGGTGGAAGGCCTGGGGGTGAAACACCTGGAGATCGGCGACGACTTCCGCTTCGGCTGCGACCGCGCCGGCGACTTTACCTATCTGAACCTGGCCGCCCGCGACCACGGCTTCACCCTGGAAGCCGCCACCACCGTCGAGCTGGACGGCCTGCGGGTGAGCAGCACCCTGATCCGCCAGGCCCTGGTCGACGGCGATCTGGCCCTGGCTGCGCGTATGCTGGGGCGCCCCTACAGCCTTTCGGGGCGGGTATTGCACGGCCAGAAGCTGGCGCGTCAGCTGGGGTGGCCGACCGCCAACGTCCAGCTCAAGCGGCGCCGGCCGCCGCTGCGCGGCGTCTATCTGGTCAGCAGCCTGATCGATGGGCAGGTGGTGCCGGGTGTGGCCAACATTGGCCAGCGGCCGACGGTGCAGGGCGATGGCCGTCCGCACCTGGAAATCCATCTGCTGGACTTTTCCGGCGACCTCTATGGCCGCCACCTCAGCGTGACCTTCGTGCAGAAGGTCCGTGACGAACAGAAATTCGCCTCTCTGGAGGCCCTCAAGGCGGCGATCGAAGCGGACGTCGCCACGGCCCGCGCCTACTGGCAGGGGCAACCGTCAACGAGCCTGGACTGACATGACCGATTACAAAGCGACGCTCAACCTGCCGGAAACGGCATTCCCGATGAAAGCCGGCCTGCCGCAGCGCGAGCCGGAAGCGCTCAAGCGCTGGCAGGACATCGACCTGTACGGGAAGCTGCGCGCCATCGGCAAGGGCCGTCCGACCTTCATCCTGCATGACGGTCCGCCCTATGCCAACGGCAGCATCCACATCGGTCATGCGCTGAACAAGATCCTCAAGGACATCATTACCCGTTCCAAGACCCTGGCCGGCTTCGATGCCCCCTATGTGCCGGGCTGGGACTGCCATGGCCTGCCCATCGAGCACAAGGTGGAAACCACCTTCGGCAAGAATCAGCCGGCGGACCTGACCCGCGAGCGCTGCCGCGCCTATGCCAGCGAGCAGATCGAAGAGCAGAAGGCCGGCTTCGTCCGTCTGGGCGTGCTCGGTGACTGGAGCAACCCCTACCTGACCATGAACTTCGCCAACGAGGCCGGCGAGATCCGTGCCCTCGGCGAACTGGTCAAGAAGGGCTTCGTCTTCAAGGGCCTCAAGCCGGTCAATTTCTGCTTCGACTGCGGCTCGGCACTGGCCGAGGCCGAGGTGGAGTACCAGGACAAGAGATCCGACGCCATCGACGTGGCCTTCCCGGTCGCCGATGCCGACAAGCTGGCGGCCGCCTTCGGCCTCGGTACGCTGGCCAAGCCCACCGCCATCGTCATCTGGACCACCACCCCCTGGACCATTCCGGCCAACCAGGCGCTCAACGTGCATCCCGAATTCACCTATGCGCTGGTGGACGTCGGCGATCGTCTGCTGCTGCTGGCCGAGGAGCTGGTGGAAAGCTGTCTGGCGCGCTATGGCCTGCAGGGCGAGGTGATCGCCACCGCCCCGGGTACCGCCCTGGAGCTGATCAACTTCCGCCATCCGCTGTACGAGCGGCTGTCGCCCATCTACCTGGCCGAGTACGTCGAGCTGGGCGCCGGGACCGGTGTGGTGCACTGTTCGCCCGCCTATGGCGAGGACGACTTCCGTATCTGCAAGCAATACGGCCTGAGCAACGACGACATCCTCAATCCGGTGCAGAGCAACGGCGTCTACGCCGAATCGCTGCCGCTGTTTGGTGGCCAGTTCATCTGGAAGGCCAATCCGGCCATCGTCGCCGCGCTGGCAGAGGCGGGCGCCCTGCTCAAGCACGAGGCGATCAATCACAGCTATATGCACTGCTGGCGCCACAAGACCCCGCTGATCTATCGCGCCACTGCCCAGTGGTTCGTCGGCATGGACAAGCAGCCCAACGAGGGCGCCACCCTGCGCGAGCGCTCCCTGGCGGCCATTGAGCAGACCCAGTTCGTCCCGGCCTGGGGCCAGGCGCGGCTGCACGGCATGATCGCCGGCCGGCCCGACTGGTGCATCTCGCGCCAGCGCAACTGGGGCGTGCCGATTCCCTTCTTCACCCACAAGGAAAGCGGCGAGCTGCATCCGCGTACCGTCGAGCTGATGGAAGAGGTCGCCCAGCGCGTCGAGCGCGAGGGCATCGAAGCCTGGTTCAAGCTCGATCCCGCCGAACTGCTCGGCGAAGAAGCCGACCAGTACGACAAGAGCCGCGACACCCTCGACGTCTGGTTCGATTCCGGCACCACCCACTGGCACGTGCTGCGCGGCTCCCACGCCGAACTCGCCCATGACCAGGGCCCGGTGGCCGATCTCTACCTTGAGGGTTCCGACCAGCATCGCGGCTGGTTCCACTCCTCGTTGCTGACCGGTTGCGCCATCGACGGCCATGCCCCCTACAAGGAACTGCTGACCCATGGTTTCACCGTGGACGAGCAGGGCCGCAAGCAGTCCAAGTCGCTGGGCAACGTGGTCGCTCCGCAGAAGGTCATCGACAGCCTGGGTGCCGACATCCTCCGCCTCTGGGTCGCGTCGACCGACTACACCGGCGAGATGGCCGTCTCCGACCAGATCCTGCAGCGCAGCGCCGACTCCTATCGCCGCATCCGCAATACCGCGCGCTTCCTGCTCTCCAACCTGTCCGGCTTCGATCCGGCGGTCAACCGGGTCGCGCCCGAAGACATGATCGACCTGGATCGCTGGGCCGTGGATCGCGCCCTGCTGCTGCAGCGGGAAATCGAGCAGGCCTACGCCGAGTACCGTTTCCTCAACGTCTACCAGAAGGTGCACAACTTCTGCGTGCAGGAGCTGGGCGGCTTCTACCTGGACATCATCAAGGACCGCCAGTACACCACCGGCGCCGACAGCCTGCCGCGGCGCTCCTGCCAGACCGCGCTGTATCTCATCGCCGAAGCCCTGGTGCGCTGGATCGCGCCCATCCTGTCCTTTACCGCCGACGAGATCTGGCAGTACCTGCCGGGCGAGCGTGAAGAGTCGGTGATGCTGACCACCTGGTACGACGGCCTCTTCGCCCTACCCGAGGGTGCGACCCTGGATCGCGCCTACTGGGATCAGGTGATGGCGGTCAAGGCCGCGGTCAACAAGGAGCTGGAGAACCAGCGCGCCGCCAAGACCCTGGGTGGCAGCCTGCAGGCGGAGATCACCCTCTACGCCGACAGCGCCCTGCAGACCGTGCTGGAGGCTCTGGGCAACGAACTCAGATTCGTGCTGATCTCGTCCCAGGCCGCTGTCCAGCCGCTGGAAAAGGCCCCGGAAGGCGCCGTGACCAGCGAGCTGAGCGGGCTCAAGCTGGTGGTGCGCAAGTCCGAGGCGCCCAAGTGCGCCCGTTGCTGGCACCACAGCCACAGCGTCGGCCAGGATGCCGCGCACCCGGAAATCTGCGCGCGCTGCGTGACCAACGTCTACGGCGCGGGCGAGGTCCGTGAGCATGCGTGACGCCCAGCGTTTCGGTGCCTTGCCCTGGTTGGCCCTGAGTGTGCTGGTGATCCTGCTGGATCAGCTGACCAAGCTCTACTTCCAGGCCAACCTGTCGCTTTACCAGCAGGTGCCGGTGATTCCGGACATCCTCAGCTGGACCCTGGCCTACAACCCGGGCGCTGCCTTCAGCTTCCTGGCCGATCACTCCGGTTGGCAGCGCTGGTTCTTCGCCGGCATCGCGGCGGTGGTAAGCGTGGTCCTGGTGGTCTGGCTCAAGCGCCTGCGCAACGATACCTGGACCGCCATCGCCCTGGCCCTGATCCTTGGTGGTGCCCTGGGCAATCTCTATGACCGCCTGGTGCTGGGCCACGTCATCGACTTCATCCTGGTGCACTGGCGCCAGGAGTGGTACTACCCGGCTTTCAACCTGGCCGACAGTGCCATCACCGTCGGTGCCGTGATGCTGGCCCTGGACATGTTCCGCAAGAAGAAGCCCGAGGAAGCCCATGGCTGAAATCACCATCGGCCCGGATACCCGGGTCACCCTGCATTTCGCCATCAAGCTGCAGAACGGCGACGTGGTGGACAGCACCTTCGACAAGGCGCCGGCCACCTTCACCGTCGGCGACGGCAATCTGCTGCCCGGTTTCGAGCAGGCGCTGTTCGGCCTGGAAGCCGGTACCAAGACCAGCCTGACCATTCCGCCGGAGCGCGGCTTCGGCCAGCCCAACGACGGCAACCTGCAGACCATGGCCCGGGACGACTTCAGTGACATGGAGCTGTCGCCCGGTCTGCTGATCATCTTCAGCGACGCCGCCGGCGGCGAGATGCCCGGCGTGGTCAAAAGCTACGATGACGAGCAGGTGATCATCGACTTCAACCACCCGCTGGCCGGCCGTGTGCTGACCTTCGACGTGGACATCCTGGCCATCGAGCCTGCCGTCTCCCATTGATCTACCGCCGCCCGTGAAGCGGGCAGAGGAGCCTATGCAGATCAAGCTCGCCAATCCCCGCGGCTTCTGCGCCGGCGTGGACCGCGCCATCGACATCGTCGATCGGGCGCTGGACGTTTTCGGTCCGCCCATCTATGTGCGTCACGAAGTGGTGCACAACAAGTTCGTGGTCGACAACCTGCGCGCCCGGGGCGCCGTCTTCGTCGAAGACGTGGCCGACGTACCGGACGATGTCATCCTTATCTTCAGCGCCCATGGCGTCTCCCAGGCCGTGCGCCGCGAGGCCGCCGAGCGTGGCCTCAAGGTGTTCGACGCCACCTGTCCGCTGGTGACCAAGGTGCACATGGAAGTCGCGCGCTACAGTCGCGACGGCCAGGAATGCATCCTCATCGGCCACGCCGGGCATCCGGAAGTGGAGGGCACCATGGGTCAGTACGACGACCGTGCCGGCGGTGCCATCTACCTGGTGGAAGACGAGGACGATGTGGCAAGGCTCGAGGTGCGCAACCCCGAAGCCCTGTTCTACGTCTCCCAGACCACCCTGTCGATGGACGACACCCGCATTGTGATCGACGCCCTGCGCGCCAAGTTTCCCCACATCAACGGCCCGCGCAAGAACGACATCTGCTACGCCACCACCAACCGCCAGGACGCGGTAAAGACCCTGGCGCTGGAAAGCGACGTAGTGCTGGTAGTGGGCAGCCCCAGCAGCTCCAACTCCAACCGTCTGCGCGAGCTCGCCGAACGCCTGGGCACTCCGGCCTACCTCATCGACGGAGCCGAGGACCTGCAGCAGAGCTGGTTCGAAGGCGTCCAGCGCATCGGCGTCACCGCCGGCGCCTCGGCCCCCGAGGTCCTGGTACGCGGCGTCATCGACCAGCTGCAGAGCTGGGGCGCCACCGGCGAGGTCGAGCTGGAAGGCGAGCCGGAACACATCACCTTCACCCTGCCACGAGAGCTCAGGGTAAAGGCGGTATAGGACGTCCCCGGCGCCCTAGCGGCGCCAGCAGTCGGCGGTGGTGGCGCCGGTTGCTTGTCCCTTTAGCCCGGTATTGGTAAATGTCAGACTTCCGCATCGATCACCTGCCATGGGGCCGCCTGCACGTGGGGCCGCCTGAAGCGTATAGCTAGTAGCCGTGACTGCACTCAGGCTCAAATCGTAGATGGCCCGCCCGCCATCCTTGGGAGTGGTAGTGAACGGCAGAGTGGGTGCCGTTGTACCAGCCACATCCGTCGTATAGCGTCCGAGGCGGGTGTAGTTTCGCTCCATGAGCTGCGCCAATTCCATGAGCGAAGCCTCAGCGTCAGCCCTGTTCCCCTTGCGTACGTGCTCCGTGTAAGACGGATAGGCAATGGCCGCCAGGATGCCAACTATAGCCACAACGATCATCAGTTCGATGAGCGTGAAGCCTCTTTGGTGGTTTGAGTGCTGATTTTGCGTAATTGACTTCATCTGATTTCGCGCCAGGTCATGCGTTTCGAACTGCTATTCGGGTCATTGATATCTTGGCAGATCGTGTTGCCACTCGCGTCCGAGTGGCACAATTTTCCGGTTGCTGTAGAGCCGTCGGTCGTGTTGCCGTTACCGCGAACGAAGCTGGGCGTCTTGATGATGCCGCTTTGATCGTCTGAGATCCCAGAGAAAGGGACTTTGGTGCCATTTGCCAAGCTGTAATAGTCACGCTGATCAAAGGTTCCGTCACCGTTGTAGTCGAAGAAACTGAAGTTGAGAGTGCCTCCATTCAGCACATTCAACGTCATGATCCAGCTTGTACCTCCGCCGCCGCAGGGATCACTGTTGGGTGTCATGGTAGTGAAGACCAAGACGCCGTTTCTCAGCGTCGGCCGGGCAATGACCCTTTCGCTTGTTAGCGCTCCGGACCCGCCATTGCTGCTCTTCCACGCCAGATCCATGAACCAGCCTGATTTATCCGCACCGATCTCGGCACTGGTGACTGCGCGGGCACGGCGGTTACCGATGGTTTGTTGGGCAATAATGGCCTGTTCGACGAGATTGCTACGGCTGATTTGCTGTCCCCTGTCGATCAGGCCATAGAAGGTTTCCAGGCGCGGGTTGGCAGGTACCTCATTGTCTCCAATCTGGTAGTAGCTTCCGGTACCAAAAAGAATGATCGGGTTGCCGTCGCTGTTGAGGGCGGCTTCGAGAGGCGCGGTGATAGGTTGAGTGGGATTGCCGGCGCCATTGGCTGTCCTTGCAATGAACAAGGGCAGAATGTTTGCCCCGCTCTTTAGGGCTGCAGGAGCGTCCCAGTTCGCCGGGTTGGTGCCTTTCAGGTCGAAGCGCCAGATATTGCCGGCAGTATCGCCCGCATAAAGGCGGTCTACGATGCGGTCGTTATTGGTATCAATGGCAAGCGGCTCTCCCAAGCCGCCGGTCGTAGCGACAGTAAGGGTCTTGAGGACACTGCCAGTGGCGGCGTCCAAGATCCAGATCTTGCCCTGGCTGACACTGCTGTCGCTGAAGCCACTGGTCACGATCACACCGAACTTCCCATTCTCCAGCGCGACCAGAGCCGGCTTCTGAATGGGATACCTCATGTCGGGCGAAGAGAACTCCCAAAGTACGTTGCTGGGAGCCATGTTACCCGGGTCGCTCGCGTCCAGCGCAAACACGGTGTTTCCTCCGGCGCCCGCCGTCCCCACGATGAGGGACTTCCAGCTATTGTTGATCCAGGCATCTCCTCCCGTTGGCGAGCCGTCTACATAGTAACGATGGCTGTAGCTGGGGTCGGTTAGGCGGTAGAGTTCACCCATCAGGGTACGAGGCACATAGGCGAACAGTTCATTGCCGCCATCGGCCAGGCTGGCGTCGAAACCATGAAGCATGCCGTCATTGGCGCCTACTACGACCAGCGACTTGCGTGCCTGATAGGCTGTGCTTTGACGGTAGGTCAGATAGCTTTCACCCGCACTTCCCCATACGGATCCGGCTAGACGGTTATAGCCGTAATCTGGTTTTCCTATATATAAAGGGTCTGAGTTTACGATGTCGCCCAGGCGACTCTTGCGTTTGCGCATGGGATTGCTAGTGACGGTCTCCTGGCTCCGATCACCGCGCAGATAGTCGAGACGTCGCGACCCTTCTGTAGTGCTTACGTTGGTACCTGTCGTCGCGGTTGCTTGCAGCGCGACCTTGCTCTCGGCATCCAAGCCGCTCCAGAGAAAATTGACGCCCTGGCCTGCAGCCAAGGAATAGGCGTTGTTGCTCTGGGCGGTTAGGGTATTGCTCGTAAAAATCTTCCGGCTACTTGGCTCAAGGGTGTCAAGCTTGTTTCCCGCGCTCCAACTGGAGGAGCTGGCTACACCCGAAGCACTTAGCGTTCTGGCCAGAAGATCGCCACTCCAGAACTTGGCTTCGAATTGAGTTTGAAAGGTGCCGCTGCCGGTATCGAGTTGCTGGCCGTTGGTGCTGATCGAGGTGGTCGAAGTAGTTACTTCTTGAACGATCTTGGCAAAGGCCGCACGAAGACCCTTGATCATGTTGGGGGCGTCGCTAGCAACGTAGAAATTGTCAGGGCGCTTGTAATTGGAAGAGAGATACTCACCGCTGGTCCACCAGAGATCGTCGGTAATGCTAGCAGCGGTGGCTGAACTACTGGCAAACCCTTGAGGGACTGTGAAGCCGCCATATTTAGCAGCGAGCCAGTATTGGTTCGACGATCTGCCGGCCAGACTTTGGTTCTCGCGGACATCCATCCAGTAGGTGGAGATGGTCTGGCTACCTGCTTTGTCGCTTCGCTGATCCCGCGTATGGGCATCATAGGCAAGGCCGGCGATGTAAGCAGAGTTGCCACGACCGGTGAAGGGTGTGCTTATGGTGATGTTTTCGAGACTGGCGACCTTCTGTGTCAAGGCCTCTACATCTATAGAGGTGTCGCTGGTCACTTCCGCTGGCTTGGCCGGTTCTCCGCCCGAGGAAGTGATACCTCCCGGTAGATTCTTGTCATTCCAGGTATTCGTGTCGCCGATGCCGAGAATGACGTTCTTCTGACAGGAATAGGTGATGGGGTCTTGCCAGTTGGTCACTACGGGAAAGCCGTCGGCTTGGGCGTATTTGTCGGTATCCGTAGAGCCGGACAAGGTACTGTAGGCAGATACGTTCCCTTGGTTCTTGAAGTAACGTAGCGCTGTATAATAGAGCTCGCTGACCGGGTCATTGCTCTTTAGGTTCAGGTAGGTATTCGGCGCATAAGGCATTGAGCCAAACTTGTTCAGATAGTTGATGACACCGCTATCTGCTACTCCAAAGCCTGTCGACGAGGCTTCACTGGCAGAAGGATTGCGCACCAGGATGCCAGTTTGCGGGTCCCATTCGGCGCGTGCAGAGTTACTGCTGAGATCTGGTTTGAGCGGGCCAATGAAGCTTTGGTTGGCCCGCAGGACACCGCCATCGCGTGTTGCGCTGGAATCATTCAGATAGCTGAATACCGAGTAGCGCAGCTTGTCAGAATATTGTTGCAGAAGGCCTTCTGGCTTGTAGTTGCTCGCCGAGTATCTTTTGCAATTGGCTTCCAGGCCAATGGTAGGGTCGCATACTTTAACCTGAACTCTTACTCGATAGACACTATAGCGAGTTGAGTTGAGTATCGAGCCCGCCGTATAGTCAGCCTTGAGTAAATTTCCGCTCCATTGGTTGTTGTCGTTTGGATCCAGATTCACCCAGACGCTCGACATATTGTTGCCTGCGCCATAGTCGGCAGAGCCGCCGCCACCGATTCGATCGTTCCAGTTAGAGAACAGCATGTCGAACCCCTGGCCTTCCAGACGAACATAGAAGCCGACCCAGTTGGCCGCAAAGGGGGTAGCGCCAGCAATCTCTGACGCTGGAAGCAGTCCCTGACCGCTATTCAAACGGTTGCCAGCAGAGTTTTGCCCGCTGTGACGGGCTTTTTGCAGGACGGTAAGGCCAACATCGTCCCGCACCCTGGCACCACCAGTCAGGGCACTGCGGAAAGGGTCGATGGTCGGAGTAGCGGCCCAGTTGAGAAAATTGCCGCTCCATTGCCTGGCACCGCTGCAGCGGCGGCTATTGGCGGCGCTGACAGGGTTGAACCAACTATTGTCCAGTGAGCCGCCAAAGGCGTAGGTGTAGCACTTGTCCGAATCGAAGTACCCGCTATAGACATTGCCGGAACTGTAGCTGCCAAGGTTGGCTACAGATAGGACCGTCGGCCATTCTACCGAGGGCACCAATGCCAGGCTGCCCGGAATGTCCCCTCCTACGGCCAGCGGAGTTTGGGATACCGTGGCGTTACCGGACGTACTCACCAGAAGCAGCACCATCGCCGAAGGCAGAGTCCACGTCAGAAATCGCAACTGATGAGGCATGACGCTCTCCAAGTATCTATCGCCTGACAAAGATGGTGTTGATGGTGACATTCGCCGTGGACGCCGACCCGGCTCCGGCAGTGGTAGCTGCTCCAGCACCTTGGGTTTCGATGCGCAGCACACTGACATCCAGCGGAATCACCTGAAGGCCGTCGCCGGATCTCAGCGGATTGACCCCTGGTGTTGGATTGATCCTGAAGCGGGATTGATTGGGCAGGTCTGTCAAAGCATCCGCATTTGTCCAGTTGGCAGTTTGGGCAGTGTTTTGCCAATCGGTGACGCTGCGTGTGAGGGCGAAGGCTTCGGCCTGTCGCTGCGCCATCTCCGACGCCTGAAACGCCTGGCTTTGGTCGCGGGCGTTACCTGCCATGCGTTCCTGCAGCGTAGTGCCCCTCATGCTGGCGAGAGCGATCAAGGTCATGAGTAGCAGCATCACCAACGTCACGATCAATACCGCGCCCTGTTGGCGTTCGACCGACTTTCTCATGGCAGGTGGTTCCGAATGCTGACAGTTTGGTTGAACACCTGCCCCAGGCGGCCATTGGCAAGGGTGACGGTATTGCCACGGAAGGTAAGTTGCTGATCGGGCGATACGGCCTGAGTATCTCTACTCACGGCGATCAAGTTGATCTGAGCGGAAATCACTGCCTGCCAGTCGGTAATCAGCTGGGCATCTCTGTATTCACCCGTTATCTGACCGTTGCTGTCACCTACGGCATATTGGATCTGCAGGTCCTGAATGCCACTGACCAACTCCTCATCGACAATCAAAGGCTGAGCGTCGGTTGTGGCCAGATAGCGGACTCGGCGTAGAGCAGGAAGGCCGGCTGCAACGGAACTCTGACCTATGTAATAGAGCGAACTTTGGAAATTCGAGATTACCGCCGTTTGCGCATAAGCGCGGTTGATTACCTGCTGTGTTGTAAGGGTGGCTGCGTTGGCTGCGCTCTGATTAATGAAAAGCTGGCAACCGGCTGTGTCGGAAATGATCAGCAGGCTACCGGGTGTCTGGCCGGTTGCTGCTGTGGTTGCAAGCCTGTCGGTGTTCGCACCTATCGAATTGGACAGTGTTATCCCGGTCGCGCCAGCGGCATGCTTGAGCAGAACAACGTCCGTTCCGGCTCGCCGGCTTGTGGTGTAGACGTCGTTCAGCCAGGCAGGGATCGAGTTTTCTCCCGTGTCATTCCAGCCTTCGATGCCGGTGCCGAGGACATAGCGCTCGTCTTTAGTCAAAGTCGAGGGGGTTGGATCATAGAGCGGAAACAGACAGTCTCCGCGATAGCCGGCGTTCTTCAGATCATAGGCCAGAAAGTCCAAGGCGAAGCGCCCTGATTCCTGTACCTGGGATAGCGCGGAATTGGTCTGATAGGTCTGCCGGGAAGACAGGAAGACCTGCATGACGCCGCCCATGAGCAATAGGCCCAGAAGCAAGGCGATCATGAGTTCGATTATGGAGAGGCCGGATTGGCGGCGAGTCGCCCGGTGTTTCATAGGCGAGTCCTGTAGGAGAAGACTTCGAAGCCCGAATTCTCGGCGGTAGAGGTACAGCTGTCGTTCTGTGGCGCCACGTATTGAGTGGACTTGATCCGGGCTCGGCTGTCGTTCCAGCAGATGGTCAGGGTCACTATCTTTCCGCTGGTCACTATGGTGCCTGTACCCTGTGGCAGCGTGGCTGCGAGATTGTTGAGCCATTGCCCTGTATCGCGCTGGGCAGGGGTACCAGTAATGGCGTTACTGGTCGAAGGAGCGGGAAAGGTGGTCAGGGCGTAGCTGCCGGCCAAGGCAGCGGTACGGTTCGCACGCATACGATCAGCCATGTCGTTGGCCAGGATAGTCGCCTGTGAGCGGTAGTAGGCACCCTGGTTGCTCTGGACGCTTACCGATTGCAGCCCTGCAAGCCCCAGTAGGCCTATGGCCAGAATGACCATGGCAACCAATACCTCGATCAGGGTTGCGCCCCTTTGCTGCTTTGCATTCATGGCGACTGGCAGCCGTTCTGGTTGACGAAGGCGTTCCCGGTGAGGCTTACCGAAACCGTGCGGCGGCAACTCGGTGTTTCGATGCTGAATGATTGGGCGGCAGTCAGGGTGGTGAGACCGGTGCTGCGATAGGTGACGCCATTGACGAGACCAGTCAAGGTAATGCCGGTGGTGGGCTCCCAGATCCGAATGACGTTCGCGCCCTGAATCATCAGCCAACCTGCTGTCCAGTCGGTACCGTTTTCGCAGGCATCACCTGCGATGTTGCGCCGACATAACGTGACGTCAGCGCGACGTTTAAGGGCCTCGGAGCGTGCTATCTGCATGGCGCCAAGCAATTCATTGCTCATGACCGCAGCCCTGTTGCTCTGTAGCGTTCGGGTAAACGACGGCGCAGCAATGCTGATCACGATCGCCAGAATGGCGAGCGCTACCAGGGTTTCGATCAGGGTAAAGCCGTACTGGGTACGCATCGTCGTTTTCGCCGGGCTGGAAAGCCAAGCATGGGGTATCGCAGGCGCCTGGAACAGCGTACGGCGGATATCCGGTCGAAACGGGAAGGTGTCTGGTCAGGGGGTTCAGGCGCAGCGATCGCTGTCGCGAAGATCCGCGGTCTCGATCCGTCCGGCCTTGTTCAGGACCAGTCGTGCGCGCGGCTCGGTGCCCTGGCAGAGGATGAAGCTGCCGTTCAGGGCGTTGGTCACGCCGCTGTTCAAAAACGTCAGATGAGGTAGCGTACGGAAATTGTTCCAGCGCCAGTGCAGGCCGTCGGGGAGCTGACTGGTCAGCAGGGTGGGCTCCTCGGCTGACTGAAGGCCGTCGCGATCCCAGTCGCGGAAGACCCGCGTGGTGACCGACCAGAGATTCGAGCTGTCGCAGTCACCTGCCGGTGCATGACAGATGGACACGCTGCCAGCGCCGTTGATGGCAGCCGCCCGTGCGAAGTTGACCGTCTCCCTGAGTTGTTGAATGGCGAGCTGCTGACGATTGCGCTGCAGTATTCCACCAAAGGCGGGAATGGCGAGGGAAGCGACGATGCTCAGCACGCTGAGGCAGATCAGGGATTCGAAGAGGCTGAAGCCTCGCGCGATGCGATAGGTCATGTTGACGTCCTTGTGGGTAGGCGGCCTTCCTGGCCGCGCTAGCCGTTTTGCGCCAAGACGGCGGAACAGTCAATTGCAGGATGTAGAGGTGTGACGTGATCTTTGATGCAGCGGTGGTCGGGGCGGGTGCGCTAGGGCTTATGTCGGCCTATTGCCTGTCCTTGAGCGGTCGGCGGGTGGTGGTGGTCGAGCGTGGCGAGCCGGGGCGGGAGGCGTCCTGGGCTGGTGGCGGGATCGTTTCGCCGCTGTACCCCTGGCGTTATCAGCCGGCGGTGACGGCGCTGGCGCACTGGTCGCAGGATTTCTATCCGGTGCTGGGGGAACGGTTGCGGCAGGAAACGGGGGTGGACCCCGAGGTTGAGGTGACCGGGCTGTACTGGCTCGATCTGGAGGACGAGGCCGAGGCGCTGGATTGGGCACGGCGTAATGTGCGGCCGCTGGCGGCGGTATCGGTCGCGGAGGTGCGGCAGCGGGTGCCGGTGCTGGGACCAGGCTATGAACGGGCGGTCTTCATGGCGGGGGTGGCCAATGTACGCAATCCCCGGCTGGTGCGCTCTCTGCGCGAAGCCTTGCTGCGCATGCCGAATGTGACGCTGGTGAGCGAGTCGCCGGTGACCGGCTTCCTGCGCCAGGGCGAGCGCGTGGTGGGCGTGCAGACCGCGCGCGAGGCCATCCACGCCGAGTCCGTGGTGGTGTGTGCGGGGGCCTGGAGCGGTGAGTTGCTGCAGAGTCTGGGGCTGGCGGTGCCGGTGCGGCCGGTGAAGGGGCAGATGCTGCTGTATCGCCAGCCGGTGGGCTTTCTGACCAGCATGGTGCTGGCCAAGGGGCGCTACGCCATTCCGCGGCGCGATGGTCATATCCTCATCGGCAGCACCCTGGAGCACGCCGAATTCGACAAGACCCCAACCGCCGAGGCACTGGCCAGTTTGCAGGCCTCGGCCGCCGAGTTGCTGCCGGCGCTGGCCGGCCAGGCGCCGGTGGGGCACTGGGCAGGACTGCGGCCAGGGTCGCCGGATGGCGTGCCCTTCATCGGGCCGGTGCCCGAGCTGCCCGGCCTGTGGCTCAACTGCGGGCACTATCGCAATGGCCTGGTGCTGGCACCGGCCTCCTGCCAATTGCTGACCGATCTGCTCACCGAACGCACGCCGATCATCGATCCGGCGCCCTATGCGCCAGGCACGCGGCTGGCGGTGGGCTGATCAGTCGATGCCGAGCTTTTTCAGGCGGTAGCGCATCGACCGGAAGGAGAGGCCCAGGCGTTCCGCGGCAGCGGTGCGATTCCAGCGGGTCTCTTCGAGCGCCTGCATGATCAGCTGGCGCTCGATGGATTCCAGGTGGTCTTCGAGATTGGCGATATTGGCCAGGCTGGCTTCGCCAGTGGCGGTGGCCGCCGGCGCATCGGCCAGGCGCAGATCGGCCGGGCGGATGACGTCGCCGTCGCAGAGGGTGTAGGCCCGCTCCAGCATGTTTTCCAGTTCCCGCACGTTGCCGGGGAATCTGTAGCTCTTGAGCTTGGCCAGGGCATCGTCGCCCAGCGTGGCCGCGGCCAGGCCGGAATCGCGCGCCAGACGTTCGAGCATGTGGCTGGCCAGGGCGCCGATGTCTTCGCGGCGCTCGCGCAGGGCTGGCACCTGCAGTTCGATGACGTTGAGGCGGTAGTAGAGATCCTGGCGGAAGGTCCCGGCGGCGACCTCAGCGGCGAGATCCCGGTGGGTGGCGCTGAGAATGCGCACGTCCAGGCTGAGCTCTTGCTGGCTGCCTACCGGGCGCACGGCCTTTTCCTGGATGGCGCGCAGGAGCTTGACCTGCATCGGCAGCGGCAGGTCGGCCACCTCGTCGAGAAAGAGGGTGCCGCCCTGGGCTGCTTGGAACAGGCCCTGCTTGTCCTCGATGGCGCCGGTGAAGCTGCCTTTGCGGTGGCCGAAGAATTCGCTCTCCACCAATTCCGAGGGGATGGCGCCGCAGTTGACCGGGACGAAAGGGCGGCCCGCGCGCGGACCCTGCTCATGGATCAGTCGTGCCACCCGCTCCTTGCCGCTGCCCGATTCCCCACTGATGTAGACCGGCGCCTGGCTGCGCGCCAGCTTGGCGATCTGGCCCCGCAGGGCGCGCATGGGCGGCGATTCGCCGAGCAGCTGGGTTTCGCTGGCGCCGGCCGCTGCCGGGGCAGGCCCGGACAGCCGCAGGGCGGTGCCCACCAGCTCGCGCAGGCGCGGCAGGTCGACCGGCTTGGTGAGGTAGTCGAAAGCACCGGCCTTGAGCGCCTGGACCGCGGTTTCCAGACTGCCGAAGGCGGTGATCATGGCTACCGGCAGTTGCGGAAAGCGCTGCTGGATGAACTGGATCAGGTCCAGTCCCGAGCCGTCGGGCAGGCGCATGTCGGTCAGGCAGAGGTCGAAGCTTTCCCGTTCGAGGATGGCCCGGGCGTCGGCGATGTTCTTGGCGCTGGCGGTGTCGAGTTTCATCCGCCCCAGGGTGATCTCCAGGAGTTCGCGGATATCGGGTTCATCGTCGACGATCAGGACTTTCTGTCGGGCCATGCTCAGCTCATTGTGCGGGGATGGGCGAAGGTGATGCGAAAACAGCTGCCATTCGCCAAGGGATGATAGCCAAGTCTGGCCTGGTTGCTCTCGCAAAGCTCGCGGGAGATGTACAGGCCCAGCCCGGTCCCCTTGTTTTCGGTGGTGAAGAAGGGCTCGAACAGGTGGTCGAGCTGCTCGGCGGCGACGCCGGCTCCGTCGTCGACCACCTCGAGGATGGGCAGGTCGCTTTCCGGATCGCGGTAGGTGCTGAGCCAGACCTGACCGATGCCGTGCTTCTGGCAGCTGTAGCGCAGGCCGTTCTGCACCAGGTTGGTCAGGATCTGGCCCAGCTGGTGAGGATCCATGTGCGTCTGCAGGGTACCCGGCTCGGTCTTGACGTGCAGCGTCTGGCCGGCGGGCAGGGTAGGGCGCAGCTCCCCGGCGAAACGGTGCGCCCAGTAGCGCAGATCGATCAGCTGGGGGGCGGCCTGCTGGCGGCGAGACAGCTGCAGGACGTTTTCCACCACCCGGTTCATCCGCCGCGACTGGTCCTGGATGATCTGCGCCAGGCGCCGATCCGGCGTGGTCAGTTCTTCGGATTCCTGCAGCAGTTGCGCGGCGTGACTGATGGCGCCCAGCGGATTGCGGATCTCGTGGGCGATGCCGGCAGTGAGACGGCCGAGGGAGGCGAGCTTGAGTTGCTGGGCCTGCTGGGCGATGCGTGAGACGTCTTCGAGAAAGGTCAGCACCCGCTCGCCCTCGCCCTGCTGCAAACGGGCGAAGCTGGGTTGCAATAGGGGGCCGTTGGCATAGGCGCGCCAGGGCGCGGGCCGGATACTGGGATTGCGCTCCCATTCCTCGAGGCGCTGGGCGAGCCCCAGTGCCAGGGGGGCGATGGTGCCCTCGTCGTCCACCCCCAGCAGGCGGCGGGCTGCCGGATTCACCAGTAGCACCTGGTATTCGGCATCGAACACCAGGATGCCGGTCCGCATGCGTTCGAGGATGAGGGCGTTGAGGGCTTCCAGTTCGGCCACGGCGGTGGCGCGGGTTTCGGCCAATGCCTGGCTGTCCAGCAGCCGCCGGACCAGGCCCTGCACCAGCAGGGCCGTGGCGAAGCAGAGGGTGCCCAGGCCCGCCGCCTGCACATAGCCACTGCCGCTGTCGCCGCGGCGCAGGTCGAGATAGCTGGTCGCCAGCAGCAGGGCGATGGCGGCCAGGGCCGCGATCAGCAGACCGCGGCGGCCACGGATCAGGACGTTGGACACCCCGACGGTCACCACCAGCAGGCTGCCCATGCCGCTGGCGATGCCGCCGGCCAGGAAGAACAGGCCGCCCAGGGCGAGGATGTCGATCAGTGCCAGGGTAAAGGCGCGGCCACGCAACAACCGTTGGCCGACCGCCAGCACGGCGTTGATGGCGAGGTAGGCCCAGCTGGCCTGGCGGAACAGTTGGCCGTCGACGGTGCGCAGCCAGTGCTGATCCAGGTCGCTGGAAATCAGCACCACCAGCGCCAGGCCGATGACGATGCGATAGAGATGATAGAGCCGCAGGACCGCGTCGGCTCTCAGGGTGCCTGGATCAGTCGCGGCGCTCATGCTGCAACCGGCGGTGTTCGGCGCTGCAATACCAGCGCTGGCCTTCGCCATCGGCCAGGGCTCTTGCCTGGGGCACATGCACGCCGCAATGGGCACAGCGCACCATGGCATTGGGCGGCAGCGTGGGCGCCTTGGCAGCGGGCGTCTGCGTCTTGCCGCGCCACCAGCGTCTGATCATCCAGAACAGCGCGCCCAGGAGGACGAGCCACAACAGCAGGCGAAGCAGACCCATGGCGATCTCGCAGCGTGAAGGAGGGTGGAGTTTAGCAGGGCCGCCGCAGCCGGTGAGCCCCGCATGGCATCGATTGTCGCGCTTCGCCGCTTGCGGGAAAATGCTCCGATCAATCGGGCAAGGAAGAGTGCATGAGTCAGCTGCTGAACGTCGTGATGGCGCAAGTGAACCTCAAGGTCGGCGACATCCACGGCAATGTGGATCGGATCATCGCCGCGGCCCAGGAGGCCCGGGATGACTTGCACGGCGATCTCATCGTCTTCCCGGAATTGTCGCTGTGCGGCTATCCCCCGGAGGACCTGCTGCTGCGCTCGAGCATGCAGCGCCGCATCGAGCAGGCCTTGCAGCGGATCCGCCAGGAGATTGCCGGTATCCATGTGCTGGTGGGTTTTCCCTGGCTGGAGGAGGGACGGCGCTACAACGCCTGCGCGGTCTATCGCGATGGCGCCGAGCTAACCTTCTATCGCAAGCAGCAGCTGCCCAACTATCGGGTGTTCGACGAGAAGCGTTATTTCGAGCCGGGCGACAGTGCCGCGGTGTTCGCTTACCAGGGCGTGCCCATCGGCGTCACCATCTGCGAAGACATCTGGTTCGCCGAGCCCATGGCCAAGGCACGCGCGGCCGGGGCGCGGCTGATGCTCAACCTCAATGCCTCACCCTTCCACGGCGGCAAGCAGTGCGAGCGCGAGGCGGTGGTGGGCGAACGTGCCCGCGAAGGCAACATGCCGGTGGTCTACGTCAACCAGGTGGGTGGCCAGGACGAACTGGTGTTCGACGGCCACTCCTTCGTGGTCGATGCCCGGGGGCAGGTCAGCCAGCGCGCGCCGGCCTTCGTCGAGGGGCTCTATCCGGTCATCTTCGAGGAGGCTCTGCAACCGCAGCCGGCCGTACTCGCTCCCGTCGCCTCGCTGGAGGCCAGCGTCTATGACGCCCTGGTGCTCGGGGTACGCGACTACGTGCGCAAGAACGGCTTCAAGGGTGTGGTACTGGGGCTGTCCGGTGGTATCGATTCGGCCCTGGTGCTGGCGGTCGCCGCGGATGCGCTGGGCGCGGAGCAGGTGGAGGCGGTGATGATGCCCTACCACTACACCGCCCAGATCAGTCTGGAAGACGCCGAAGCCGAGGCGCGGACCCTGGGGGTGCGCTACAGCGTGCTGCCCATCGCGCCCATGGTCGAGGCCTTCCAGGAGACCCTGGCCGGCGAATTCGCCGGGCTTGGGCGGGATGCCACCGAGGAGAATCTGCAGGCGCGCTGCCGCGGGACCCTGCTGATGGCCATTTCCAACAAGAAGGGCTATCTGGTGCTCACCACCGGCAACAAGAGCGAGATGGCCGTCGGTTACGCCACCCTCTATGGCGACATGGCCGGCGGCTTCGACGTGCTCAAGGATGTGCCCAAGACCCTGGTGTTCCGCCTCTGCGAGTACCGCAATCGCGCTGGCGAGGTGATTCCGCAACGGGTGATCGACCGCCCGCCGTCGGCCGAGCTGTCGCCCGACCAGAAGGACGAGGACTCGCTGCCGCCCTATCCGGTGCTCGACGAGATCCTGCGCCTGTATGTCGAGCAGGATCTCTCGGCGGTGGATATCGTCGCCGCCGGCTTCGACGAAGAAACGGTGCGCAGGGTGCTGCGCCTGGTGGACCTCAACGAATACAAGCGGCGCCAGGCGGCGGTAGGCGCCCGGGTCACCCAGCGCGGTTTCGGGCGTGACCGGCGCTATCCGATCACCTCGGGCTGGCGCATCGGCGACTAGCTCGCCGCTTCCGGCGCAATAAAAAAGGGAAGCCACTGGCTTCCCCTTTTCAGGTCCGGCGCGGAATCAGTCGAACAGACCGAAGGTCAGGCGGCTGAACCAGGAACGCTTGGCCGGCGCCGGCGTCGCGCCACCGGCCTTCTCGGCCTCGGCCGGGTCGACGATGCGCAGCTCGGGCGCCAGGTTGTCACGCTCTTCCTGGTACTTGCGCTGGATGTCCTGGCTGGCGCGGGTCTCGCCGGGCGGCAGCGGATCGCTCGGGCGATCGATCAGGCCCAGGGTCGCACGGGTCAGCCAGGAGCGCTGCTGATCCTTGTCGTCCGGCTCGCGCAGCTGGAATTCGCCATCCTTGAGGCTGACGTTGTCCGGGTAGTTGAGCTTGAGGGTTTCCAGGCTGGTGGCCGCCAGGTCGTTGAGCCCCAGGTGCTTGTAGGCTTCGGTCATGATCGCCAGGCCGTCACCCACGGACGGGGTGCCCTGGAAGTTCTCGACCACGTAGCGACCGCGGTTGGCGGCGGCCACGTAGGCCTTGCGGGTCAGGTAGTAGTGGCCGACGTGCACGTCGTAGGCCGCCAGCAGGTTGCGCAGATAGACCATGCGCGCCTTGGCGTCCGGGGCGTAACGGCTGTTGGGGAAGCGGCTGGTGAACTGGGCGAAGTCGTTGAAGGAATCGCGCGCCGCGCCCGGATCACGCTTGGTCATGTCCAGCGGCAGGAAGCGCGCCAGCAGACCGCGATCCTGTTCGAAGGAGGACACGCCCTTCATGTAGTAGGCGTAGTCGACGTTCGGGTGCTGCGGATGCAGCCGGATGAAGCGATCCGCCGCCGTGCGCGCCGCTTCCGGCTCGCCGTTCTTGTAGTTGGCGTAGATCAGCTCGAGCTGGGCCTGTTCGGCATAGCGACCGAAGGGATACCGCGACTCCAGGGCCTTCAGCTTGCTGATGGCATCCGTGTAGCTGCTGTTGGAGATATCGCGCTGAGCCTGGGTATAGAGCTCGCCCTCCGGCAGATTTTCCGGAACCTCGGGCGCTTTCGAGGAGCAGGCGGCGGTGAGGACTAGGCTGGTGACCAGCAGCAGGTGCTTCAATTGCATGGCGGCTTGGATTCCCCGAAACGGTCGGCGGTGCAGGGATGAGCGCGGAGAGCACTCACCTAGCCTGTGACGGGGCCGGAACCGTCCTGTTATGATGATCGACCCGGAATGCCGGGGCAAAAAAGTCGCCGTATTTAACCACAGGGTCGGGCCGATTCCAAAAGCCCCGCCATTGCCCGCGCAGATCCATGTCCGAATCCATCGTTCTCAATGCCGAAGTCCCCTACGAACTGGGTGGTCAGCGCCTCGATCAGGTCGCTGCCCAGCTGTTCGCCGAACACTCCCGCTCGCGTCTCGCCGCCTGGATCAAGGACGGCAGCCTGACCGTCGACGGCGCCGTGTTGCGCCCGCGCGACACCGTCCATGGTGGCGCCCAGCTGGCGCTGCGAGCCGAACGCGAGGCCCAGGGCGAATGGGTGGCCCAGGACATCGAGCTGGACATCGTCTACGAAGACGATCACCTGCTGGTGCTCGACAAGCCGGCCGGGCTGGTGGTGCATCCGGCCGCCGGCCATGCCGATGGCACCCTGCTCAACGCCCTGCTGCACCACGTGCCCGGCTTGGAGAGCGTGCCGCGTGCCGGCATCGTCCATCGCCTGGACAAGGACACCACCGGACTCATGGTGGTGGCCAAGACCCTGGAAGCCCATACCCATCTGGTCGCCCAGTTGCAGGCACGCTCGGTGAGCCGCATCTATGAAGCCGTCGTCGCCGGGGTGATCGTCGCCGGCGGCACGGTCAATGCGCCCATCGGCCGTCATTCCCAGCGTCGCCAGCAGATGGCGGTGATCGCCGGCGGCAAGCCCGCTGTCAGTCACTACCGGGTGCTGGAGCGGTTCCGCGCCTATACCCATACCCGGGTCAAGCTGGAAACCGGGCGTACCCACCAGATCCGTGTGCACATGACCCACGTCGGTTTTCCGCTGGTGGGCGATCCGGTCTATGGCGGGCGCTTCAAGATCCCGCCGGCGACCAATCCGACCCTGATCAAGACCCTGCGCGAATTTCCGCGCCAGGCGCTGCACGCGCGCTTCCTCGAACTGGATCATCCGGTGACCGGTGAGCGCCTGCGCTGGGAGTCGCCGCTGCCCGAGGATTTTGTCTGGCTGCTGGATCTGCTGCGCCAGGACCGGGAATCCTTCGAATGATCGGCGCCGACTGGCTGCGGCCGGACTGGCCGGCGCCGGTCGGCGTCCAGGCCCGCGTCACCACCCGTTTGGGTGGGGTCAGTCAGCTGCCTTTCGCCAGCTTCAACCTCGGTAATCACGTCGGTGACGAGCCGGCGGCGGTCGCCGAGAATCGTCGACGCCTGGGCGAGGCCCTGGGGTGTCAGCCGGCCTGGCTCGAACAGGTACATGGTACCGCTGTGGTCGAAGCCGATCCTGCGCAGGTGCTGCGTGCCGATGCGGCCTGGACGGCCACGCCCGGTGTCGCGGTGACCATGATGACCGCCGACTGTCTGCCGGCGCTGTTCTGCCGGCGTGACGGCTCCCGCGTCGCGGCGGCCCATGCCGGCTGGCGCGGTCTGGCGGGTGGCGTGCTGGAAGCTGCCGCGGCCAGTCTGGAGGTGGCCCCCGCCGAGGTACTGGTCTGGCTGGGCCCGGCCATTGGTCCGGCCAGCTTCGAGGTCGGTGCCGAGGTGCGTGAGGCCTTTGTCGCCCAGCAGGGCGACGCCGAGCGCTGCTTCGTGGCCAGGGGCGGGGACAAGTACCTGGGCGATCTCTATGCCCTGGCTCGTCTGCGTCTCGCCGCTCAGGGCATCACGGCGGTCTATGGTGGCGGCTTCGATACCTTCGCCGATGACCAGCGTTTCTTTTCCTATCGGCGCGCTGCCCGTACCGGGCGCTTCGCCAGCCTGATCTGGATCAAGCCCTAGGTCTTTTTTTGGGATGTCAAGCCTCCCTGGCTTGAATCGTTACGCATCGTCCCTATCTTAAGGTCATTCCCGCGGGTAATCGAAAGCGCCTCACTGTCGCGCTGTCCCGCGTTTCAGATAGGACCTTGCCCATGCGTATAGACCGTTTCACCAGCAAACTGCAGCTCGCCCTGTCGGATGCCCAGTCCCTGGCCGTCGGCCACGACCATCCGGCCATCGAGCCGCTGCACCTGTTCTCTGCCCTGCTCGAACAGCAGGGCGGTTCCATTTCCCCACTGTTGCGGCAGGTCGGCTTCGACCTCGCCAGCCTGCGCAAGACCCTTGCCGAAGAGCTGGACAAGCTGCCCAAGATCCAGAATCCCAACGGCGATGTGAATCTTTCCCAGGATCTGGCGCGCCTGCTCAATCAGGCCGATCGCCTGGCCCAGCAGAAGGGTGACCAGTTCATCTCCAGCGAGCTGGTGCTGCTCGCCGCCATGGACGAGAACACCCGCCTCGGCAAGTTGCTGCTGGGGCAGGGCGTCTCGCGCAAGGCGCTGGAGAACGCCATCAACAACCTGCGCGGCGGCGAGGCGGTCAACGACGCCAATGCCGAGGACAGCCGCAAGGCCTTGGACAAGTTCACCGTCGATCTCACCAAGCGCGCCGAGGACGGCAAGCTCGACCCGGTGATCGGTCGGGACGACGAGATCCGCCGCACCATCCAGGTCCTGCAGCGCCGCACCAAGAACAACCCGGTGCTGATCGGCGAACCCGGCGTCGGCAAGACCGCCATCGCCGAGGGCCTGGCCCAGCGCATCATCAATGGTGAAGTACCCGACGGCCTCAAGGACAAGCGCCTGCTGGCGTTGGACATGGGTGCCCTGATCGCCGGCGCCAAGTTCCGCGGTGAATTCGAGGAGCGCCTCAAGGGCGTGCTCAACGAACTGAGCAAGCAGGAAGGGCGCATCATCCTGTTCATCGACGAACTGCACACCATGGTCGGCGCCGGCAAGGCCGAGGGCGCCATGGATGCCGGCAACATGCTCAAGCCGGCCCTGGCCCGTGGCGAGCTGCATTGCGTGGGTGCCACCACCCTCGACGAGTACCGCCAGTACATCGAGAAAGACGCGGCCCTGGAGCGGCGTTTTCAGAAGGTACTGGTGGACGAGCCAAGCGAAGAGGACACCATCGCCATCCTGCGGGGCCTCAAGGAGCGCTACGAGGTGCACCACAAGGTGGCCATCACCGATGGCGCCATCATCGCCGCGGCCAAGTTGTCCCATCGCTACATCACCGACCGCCAGCTGCCGGACAAGGCCATCGACCTGATCGACGAGGCCGCCAGCCGCATCCGCATGGAGATCGATTCCAAGCCGGAGGCCCTGGATCGCCTTGATCGCCGGCTGATCCAGCTCAAGGTGGAACGTCAGGCGCTGAAGAAGGAAGAAGACGAGGCCGCGCGCAAGCGTCTGGAAAAACTCGACGAAGACATTGCCCGCCTCGAACAGGAATACGCCGATCTGGAGGAAATCTGGAAAGCCGAAAAGGCCGAGGTCCAGGATTCCGCCCAGTTGCAGCAGCGCATCGAGCAGGCGCGTACCGAGCTGGAGGCCGCCCGCCGCAAGGGTGACCTCAACCGTATGGCCGAGCTGCAGTACGGCACCATTCCTGATCTGGAGCGCAGTCTGCAGATGGTCGACCAGCACGAGAAGCCGGCCAACCAGCTCCTGCGCAACAAGGTCACCGAAGACGAGATCGCCGAGGTGGTCTCCAAGTGGACCGGCATTCCGGTCAGCAAGATGCTCGAAGGCGAGCGCGACAAGCTGCTGCGCATGGAAGAGGCCCTGCACAACCGGGTGATCGGCCAGGACGAGGCGGTCACCGCCGTGGCCAACGCCGTGCGCCGCTCGCGGGCCGGGTTGTCGGACCCCAACAAGCCCAGCGGTTCCTTCCTCTTCCTCGGCCCGACCGGGGTGGGCAAGACCGAGCTGTGCAAGTCGTTGGCGGAATTCCTCTTCGATACCGAAGACGCCATGGTGCGCATCGACATGTCCGAATTCATGGAGAAGCACTCCGTGGCTCGCCTGATCGGTGCCCCGCCCGGCTACGTCGGCTACGAGGAGGGCGGCTACCTGACCGAGGCCGTACGGCGCAAACCCTATTCGGTGGTCCTGCTGGACGAGGTGGAAAAGGCGCATCCGGACGTCTTCAACATCCTCCTGCAGGTGCTGGATGACGGTCGCCTGACCGACAGCCAGGGGCGTACCGTGGACTTCCGCAATGCAGTGATCGTCATGACCTCGAACCTGGGCTCGGCGCAGATCCAGGAGCTGGTGGGCGATCCCGATGCCCAGCGCGCGGCGGTGATGGACGCGGTGGCGGGTCATTTCCGTCCCGAGTTCATCAACCGTATCGACGAGGTGGTGGTGTTCGAACCCCTGGGGCGCGAGCAGATCGCCGGCATCGCCGAGATCCAGCTGCATCACCTGCGTCAGCGACTGGCCGAACGCGATCTGCAACTAGAGCTGACGCCGGAGGCCTTGGACAAGCTGGTCGCGGTGGGTTACGACCCGGTCTATGGGGCACGTCCACTCAAGCGGGCGATCCAGCGCTGGATCGAGAACCCGCTGGCCCAGCGCATCCTGTCCGGGGCCTTCGCGCCGAACAGCCAAATCCAGGGCCGACTGGAGGGCGACGAGATCGTCTTCGCCTAGGAAATGGCCGGGCGATCCCAGGGTCGCCCGGCGTTTCCGATAAATTTGTGAAAAAACAGCAGGCTAGGTGTTGACGTCTGTTTCTACTTCCGTAAAATGGCGCACCTCACTTACGGCAAAGCTCGAAAGGCACTGACGTAAGAGGGGTTGGAAGAGAGAAATTCCGCGATAGCTCAGTCGGTAGAGCAAATGACTGTTAATCATTGGGTCCCTGGTTCGAGTCCAGGTCGCGGAGCCACTTCCATTCTCGGGGTATAGCGCAGCCCGGTAGCGCGCCTGCTTTGGGAGCAGGATGTCGGGAGTTCGAATCCCCCTACCCCGACCATATTTGGGTCGTTAGCTCAGTTGGTAGAGCAGTTGGCTTTTAACCAATTGGTCGTAGGTTCGAATCCTACACGACCCACCATTTCGTTCCTGGTGAGCCTTTTCCAATCAGAGAGAAGAGGTTTGCTGGGGAGAAGCAGATACAGCGCAGCGCAGACAGCAGCCGTCTGTCGCAAAACATAGCTGCGCATCTTCTTGATGTCAATTTGCGATAGCGCACAGCCATAACCCGCATGGCTGTGCGCTTTTGCGTGCGCGCCTGCGGAAATCCTAGGCACGATCTATCGATCACGCACGGCTATCCCTTGAGACGCGCGTCACAGATTCCGACTAGCGGTAGCAGGTTGGGTACGGAACGCTCGGCTCAGCTGCCACGCATTCCTTGGCCTACTCTAGCCCTCAGCTGAGGGGAGGGTAGTTTAAGAGTGCCCGTGGTAGGCCGGTGCCCTGGGGCCGCCATGCCCGCCAATGCAGGTATAGGGACCGTTGTCGCCTGAGTCAGATGATGGAGTAAGGCCGACATGAGCTCCTGCATGTCTTCAAGATTCGGCCCGCCTGTAGCAGTCGTCTCATGTGTTGCCGAGGCCCTGTGCTGCGAAGCATCGTGCTCCTCTGGGCGCGCAGTCGTTGATCTTGAAAGAGGTCTTTCGGAAATCGCAGCTGTCTTTCTGACACGTTCTGGACGATCAGTAATCCGCTGCGGCGTATTCTCTATCTGAGGGATATCGGTCTCAGTGACCGGCCCCTCGATCAGCTGCGGCCGCACCCGGTCAAGGGCATGTCGACTGCTGCCATCATCGACCCTCGCCACCATCCTGGTCGGCCGCGCGCGGGATTCTCGCTCAGTCATCACCTCACGCATGATCTCGAAGTCTGTCTCGACGTAGCCCAAGGTGGTGGTGATGCTGGAGTGGTTGAGGAGTGTTTGCACAACGTTGAGATTGCGATCCTTCTCCTTCATCAAGTCGGTAGCGAGGGTATGCCGGAACCGGTGGGGCGTGATCGGCGTGCCCACGGCTGCCGTCAGCTTCTTGTAGAAGGCCTCGACCTGGTCAGGATCCATAACCTCCTTTTCATAGTGATCCGAGAAGCGATTGACGTTGAAGAGCTGGTCATGTTGCCCAATGCCTGAGAGTCGTGCTGCTTCGCATAGCTTGCGAATGAAGGGTTCCAGAGAGTGGGTGATGGGCACCTGATACTGCCGGTACGTCTTCTCTGTTTCACCACGGACCGTGATCTTCTTGTTATAGAGGTCAACGTCCATTGGCCGGATGTGGAGAAGGGCGCTCAGGCGCATGCCTGTGCTCCAGTAGGTCTCATATACGCACCGCCAGAACCAGGCCGGCGTCGCCTTCGCCCGCTTGTGAGTCAGCCTCTCTTCGCGTTCGAGCTGATCCAGATAAAGACGTGCCTGCTCGATGACAATGCGGCTGAGGGTCTTCTTCGGCTTGTTGATGAGCTTCACTGCGGTTTTGCGGAAGGGGTTACGTCTGAGCTGGATGACCTCTTCATCCATGGCCAGTTGGTACAGCGTCTTCATGTTGTTTGAATAGGTGTTCCAGCTTTTGCGTTCTAGGTTGACCCCAACTCGCGCAGTGCGCCAATCGATCACGTGCTGGTGTTCGACCGACTCAACGTCTACGTCCTTGAAGTGATTGATCATGGCCTTGGTAGCGGCCCATAGCGCTCGCTTGGAGGCTGGGCGAAGATCCGCCTGCACGCTGATATACCACTCCGCTAGTTCACTCAACCTCATGCGTCTGCCTCCCCGGTCTGCAGACGGACACTGGCGTTGTCGAAGGGTGGCTGAGGAAAGATCAAGGTGGGGTCCTGTAGCAGATAGCCCTTGAGGGACTTGGATTTGCGCGGGCCTACGACGTCGCAGGTCCAGATGTTGAGGTTGTCCGCGGTCTTGCGGTTGATCTTGAGCTTTTCGAATGCACGCTGAACCAGTTGCCAGGATTCCATCCCTCGCTCCTTGGCCTCTTTCTGCAGCTCAGGATGTTCTTGGGCGTAGCGCTTGAGTAAGCCTGGGCTTACGAGGAATGCGGTTCCGTCGACCGTATGGATCATTGCCTTGGCGTCGTTGATCACCAGCTTGTGGGAAAGGACGCCGTGGCGAACCCAATCCATGAACGCTTGGCCAAGTTCTGAAGGTGCTATTGGTATGACGGCCAGCTCCTGTTGGAGCTCGATAGGAGGATCAGCTCGCTCAGCGGTGGTTTCAGCTGGGAGCAGTAGTGTCGTTGCATTGGCTACAGGCGGGGTGATATCGCCGAACAGGTCATCGGCTAGGGCAAGCGTGTCTTCCATCGTGTCCGAACTGGTCTGGAATGCGGGTGCCAGGAGTGTTTCGGAATGAGGGGGGTTTTGGAAGGCTGTGACAGCTATCGCAGTATGTGTTATCGGGAGTAGTGGCTGAGTAATATCGCTCGACTGTTGCAGGCTTTGTGGATCTGGCTCTGAACCGTCTGTCTGCTCGAGAGTGAGGGTCCCTGAAAAGGGCGCGGGTCGATCTGCTGGATCTGGCCAGATCAGTGCAGGGGAGACCTTGAGCAAGGTGAAGGTGTTCTTCCAGCCGTGGCCGGTGTCGATCGTTGCCTTCCAGATAGCCTTGTCCTGAGCGTTGACCTGGATGATGGCCTGGTCCTGGATCAGGTTGAAGAATGGGGCGTTCGACGTTGGGATACCTTCTACGCCTTGGGAGAGCATCAGTGCCCGCAGCTGGTCTGAGGCAGGCTTGCTGACGAGCCATAGCGCATCCTGGGTCAGCCACCCATCTGAGGGCCCATCTGGCTGGTTCAGCTTGAATTTCTCAGTGACCAGGGTGCGCAACCCATCTGCCAGTTGACGCTGGATCGTGTTCTTGGGGGCTTCCATCGCACGTTGCGGGTTGGCGCCGAGCTCCTGGGCGACACTCGCCTGATCTGCTTGGACGATTATCTCGCCCAGTACGCCGGCATGCTGGTATTGCCCGGCCAAGACGAAGATCAGCGATGACCATAGCTCGCGGTAGCCACTGAGCCAGTCCAGCACGTGGGGCGGCAGCACCTGGAAGTAAATGAGTGCTGAGGCAGCGCCATGAAGCTGGTAGTCGCGACCTTTGACGTATCTGAAGCGGTAGGGCTTCTCAATGCGACCGTGCCAGGGGTGCCATGGCTTGCCGTTCTCGAGGACGACCTCGATGTCGACGGCGATCTTGCCCAAGTCGTGGAGGAGGGCGCCGTAGGCTACCGCTGCTGACCAAGCTTCGGCCTGAGCTGCTTGTGACTCAGGCGGTGCGCCGATGGGGAGGAGGTAGTTCTGCCGGATCTTGAGTGCGTAGGCGACGATCTCCAGCCCGTGGTCGAGCAGGCCCCCGGGATAGGCGTGGTGGTGGTTTTCCGAAGCTGGAAGCTGCTGGACCAGATCAGCGTAGCGCCCGAGAGGATCTCGATAGAGTGAGGCGAACTGCTCGCGGGACAGCGACGTCCGCTGCCAGATGTTCTCGATGAGCTTCTGCCGGCGGGGTAGCGCCAGGAGATCCTGGCCTGCAGACGGCTGGGTGAAGCCCTGTTTGCTGGGCCCTGCAGGCGCGGAGGGTGGGGCTTTCTTCCTGAAAAATAGATCGAACATGGCATGCCCTTGGTAGTTCTTGGGCCTGCGTTGTCGATCAGCAGCGGTGAGCGAACAATGGTAAACCGCTATCACGGCTCAGAAGGTTGGGCCGGCGGGTGGCTACTATGCCTTGGAGCCTGGGCACCCTTTGCTCTTCGCAGCCAACGGCGGAGCCCTTTCTGGTAGGGCTTTTACCCTTAAAGCCCCCTTCCATTCCCTCCTTTGCTCCAGCCCATTTTCGCCTCTAACCCCTTGAATGATGTGACAAAATACTCAGCTCTCGAAGGGCTTTAGCACGATAAAGCTATTGCAGGCTAGTGAGCTGGGGCGTATAAATGATGTCATAACGCAATCCCTCTAACGGTATTATTGGGGTAAGCCATGATGAAATCGCCCGCTCAGAAATCTTTCGCCTCGAAAATCGGCGGCATTGTCGCGATTCCATTTCGTGCTGAGGCAGCCTTTTGGCGGATTTTCGAGCATGAAGGTCGGCTAAGTCTTGTTGGCCAAGTCATCAAATGGTCAGTCCGTGCGTTAGGCTTAGCGGCGTGTGCATATTTCTTGCTGCCGATGCTCCTTCTGGTCTTAGCTGCTATCGCTGCTCTCACAGTGTTGGGTGGGGGAGAAGGTTCTGCCTCTGCCACATTGTCTTCTGAAAACAATCATCGATTCTTCGAAGAGGAAGGCGTGAGAGACGGGCTTTTTGGGCACGGTCACTACGACAAAGAGGGGAACAGATGGTAGGGCCATAAACTAGCCCTACCTGATTCGTTAATCTTGGCTTGGTGACCTGGATATTCCTTTTGTAGCGGCAGTCGTTGCTGCGCTGCCAGCCTGACGTCCGATATTTCCGCTTTCCGTCTTTGCAGCCTGGGCACCAGTCGCCAATGAGCTAGCAAGACTTCCAGTCTGGAATCCTGCCCAAGTCATAGCAGTCATCCAAAACGCTGGCAGGATCAAAAACATCGCACCCATCACGTAGTTCAGCAGCATGTCTCCCTGCATGTTGCTCAGGCCGATGATGGGATCGAAATTGGCGTGCGGCGCGGTGTTGTTCACCTTGTAGATACCAGTGCCGTACAGCGCGTCCATGATGGTGCTGTCGACCCATCTGGCCAGCTGCAGCCAGAAGTCTACGAAGATCAGTGCGAACTGGGCGAAGGTGAGCGTCATGGCCACCTTGAGGTCGTAGGTCCCCAGTACCAGTACTATGGGGATGCAGATGATGAACGCCATCTTGAGGAAGGCCATCACCATCGGCGCGGCCTGCCGGACGCTGTCCATCGCCGGGAAGTAGGCGAGTGACCCTACTGCCTGTCCCAGACCTGCCGTGACCCTGGCGGCATCGTTGTACAGCGAGCTGCCAATCTGGCCGCCGTAGTCCCCGTACACCTGCCCCTGCGTCAGCGTCTGCTTCTTCGGTGACACCAGGTCCCGAATCACTGAGTCATTCACCTCGTCCTGAGACATGAAGCTCGCCCACTTTGCTAGCTTGGTCAGGGTGTCCGGTTCAACCTGTGCCAGCAGTCGTGCCTTGAGACCTTTAGAGCTGTCCGACCACCACTGGGTGCAGGTGGGATAGCCACCTCCGCCGGTGGTCTGTGCCAGGCCTGCGTCCCGTGTTGCATCGTAGGGCCAAGCCGTGCGCGGCGTATGGGAGCGGAAGCCCGAGCTGCCGTCGCTGTAGTAGCCACTGGTACTGAGAAAGTACTTGGAGCCGATCCAGCTCACGTCCAGGTACTGCTTGTCCGTCAGGGTGGGCTGAGTCATGAATAGCTTGGCGCGAGCCCGGGCGTAGCAATCGTTGGTGAAGTCTGCGACCTCCTGGGCGAGGAGGGGGTTGTCGATCCGCTCGGCATTCACCTCCATGCGCAGCTGCTGCAGATCCTGACCGCAGGGAATGCTGGCCACCGCGGCGGCGGCCGCACCCTTGGACAGTGCGTGGACCACCATCCACCACACCGGTACCTGGGCGCTCTTGCCGTTGAGAGTGCTGAAGGACGTTGCCCAACCCGTCGCGTCAGGCTTGGGTACGTCGACCTGGCATTGCTTGGAGCGAGTCTGGTCGTACTGGATGGTCGAGAAGCTAACGGTCGCCGCGGTGGATGGCATCAGCCCTAGCATGATGACGAAGATGGCCGTATAGAACCGATTCTCGATCCTGGCCAGGCTGAGGATCCCCTTGTTGCCCTCGTCCTGGCCCTCGCCGCGGGCCCGTAACCATTCCTGGATGATGATGGCCGCGAAGGGCGCGGCGAACAGCCCGGTCCCGCCGATCATCTCCCAGATGCCGCTGTTGATGATCCAGCCCACTAGGGTCAGGTAGTACTCGAGGTAGTCGTTGGTATAGAGCTGCATGGCGATCTCCTACAGCATGCCGGCATTGCGCAATTCGAAGAGACCGATGACCAATACGGCCATCACTTCGCAGCGATAGAGACGTCCGCGATCATTGGCCTCGGCGATGAGTCGCTTCCGGCACGGCCACCAGAAAATCACCAGGCCGGCATACAGGCAGATCCGCCACACCAGAAAGTGGGTGTGATGATCGGCCTGCCACTGCCGATAGCTCTGCAGGTCGTCGAAGCCCCAGGCCGCGGCTAAAACGAAGGCCAGAGCAAGACAGACCGCGAGCAGGAAGGGCCACAGCAGTGACCAGGTCAGACCAAGGCCGCGCCGGCCGATCCGGAGGCCGGTCCGAACGCGCTGGGTCCAGGAAGAAGTCAACATGGTCATTCCCCCTTCTTAGCCGGATTCTCGGTGCGATCCAGCCGGTTCGGCAGCGGATCGCCTTGGAAGATGCCCTTGGAAGCGTCCTTACGGATCGAGGCGCGCTGCAGGATGGTGGTGGGAGAGTTGCCAGCCAGCTCTCGGCGCATGTCCAGCTCAGTCTTGAGGTTCTGGATCTCGACCTGCAAGTTGGCGGCGTTCTGGTCGACCTGCGTCTGGGCGACCTGGTTGGCAGCGACGTTGGGCTCTTGACGGCCAGCGGCCAGGGTACGGACCAGCGAAAGGGCCTTCTCGATGACGTCGGCCAAGGAGACCTCGGATACGAGCCGCTTGGCCAGCACATCCTGGTCCTGCTCGGTGCGTAGAGACTCAATGATGCCGCGGGTGATCGGGATGGAATTGCTGCCGGCAGCGGCCAGGTTCTCATCAGTCATGGGCTGAGATCCGGCGATCAGTGCATTTACCGCCTTGAGCTTTGTGTCGTAGGTTTCCTGGATCAGCGGAGTAAGCCCTACACCCGCCTGAGTCACGGTCTTCTGGCAGTTATCGCAGGTCTGCTGTTGTTGCTCGCCCAGCACGCGAGTGGCGAAGGTCGCGGCTTCCTTCGGTGATGACCAAGTGCTGCAGACGAGACCGCCGTTGCAGCTGCTGGCCGGAATCGAGCCGGTAGCGGTAGGTGCTCGGCCGCTTAGCATGTTGTAACCGGCCTTGGTGACGTCGCCGACTACCTTGATTGGCTGCTGACCACTGCCTCCGGCCTTGCTCCCGCCGACCCAGGTTACGCCCTCATTCCCGCTCTTCTGCTCGACCTGGTTGATGGCCGCGACGGCATCGGTGGTGCCGGCAGCGGCCGACTTCATTGCCTCCCCCTCGGCGAGCTTGTTCCAGCCGACCTGGCCGCCGGCGACATCGAGCATCTTGTCGGCAATGGCGCGACAGGTGCCCTTCGAGCGATCAAAGTCTAGGCGTGCCTGGCCAATGCCGTTGGTGATCAGGTTGTACAGGCCCGGGTTGGCGCGCTGCAGGATCAGCCCGGGAAGGGAGGCGGCGGCGCCGGTGGCGTTCTGCAGCACCGAACTCATGATGGTCTGGAAGCCCTGGGTGGCCCCGTTGAGCTGGTTCTGCAGGGTGTTGGTAAGGCTCAGATTGCCGCAGATCAGGTTGGTGTTCCAGCCACCGCCAATCTGGATGCTGTCCATGTTGCCGACGCTGCCCATCGACACGGCATTGCCGCCGCCGATGCTGTAGAGCACGTCGTCGCCGATGACGCTCCCCTGGGACTGCACACGGTAGGGCTCGGCGGCCTGGACAGCGCTGCCGAGGAGAAGGCCGGCCAAGCAGGTGCTGGCCAGCAGGGTGAGGCGAGAGGTATTCATGATCGACGGCTCCCTGATCATTGAAAGTCGGTGCTGCCCAGAAAGACCTGGCCTTCACGCTTGCAGCAGCTGTAGGGGCGCCACAGCGCCCAGGCATAGGCGCCCACGGCATCCTGGACGTGTGGGCCCGAGTTGGGGAAGGCAGCGCAGCTCTGGCTCAACGTGGGCGTGAGCTCCTGCCACTTGCCGGTGGTGGCATCGCCCTCGAGCAGCTCGCCTGCGGGCCAGTAGCCGTCCTCGGCCTGAGCCAGCAGCGACTGATAGACGTGGATCTGGCCGGAGCGGGTGACCACATCGCCGGCGCGCTGGGCAATGACCGCCGCAGCCTTATAGTCATCGGGCTGATGCAGGAAGCCACTGCGCGGATAGACGTTGCCCCACAGATCGCCGGACAGGGTGCCGCCCACTTCGCGTTTGCCTGGGATGAGTGCCTCCGGATAAACGGCCTCGGGGATGCCGTACCGCCAGGCCAGGTAGTCGTAGTTGCTCAGCAGATAAGGCATGTAGGCGGTACCCGCGCCTTTGCAGGTATAGCCGGAGCCGCTGGCGAACTGGCTGAAGGCGTTGCCGCCCGGGTGGCCGATGACATCTGCGTTTTTGAAGCGAGCGCTGAGGGTGGTGTTGGCCTGGGTTGCGCTATCGCCCGGGTCGTTGCCGCCGGCGGCCACACTGCTGACAGGACTGAAGGAAGCCATCTCCGTCCAGGGGTTCTCGCCGGTATTGGCGTAGCTGGACACCACGGCATCGGGCACGAAGTGCCGTACCTTGGCCGAGGTTTTGACCTTGCAGCCGTAGGGGGTGCAGAACAGCCAGTAGCAGATGCCAACTACCTTGTATTCGAGGCATTCAGGCGAGAGTGAAGACGACACAATGGCCGCGGTGGTGACCGCCGCCGTAGCCGGCAGGCTGGTAGCGAGCGGGATGGCCAACGCGAGGCGTCTGAGGCGATACAGGTGCGACGTCATCGTCCGCTACTCCGGTAGCGCTCAATGCTGGCCACGGCGGCCGCCACGTCGGGCTGGCCGTAGACCACATACCGGCGATCCACTACCACTGCAGGAAGCTTGGTCACCCCCAGGCTCCAGGCGTCGGCAACGTCCTGGTGCGCCTTGGCGAGATCTCGGCCCAGCTGCTGCGCCGACGCCGAGCGCATCCGTTGCTGCATGATGGCTGCGGCCTGCCGCGGATCTGCCGGCAAACCTTCAGAGAGCTTCTGCTCAAGGCGTTCTGGGGCATCCAAAAGCACCACCCGGGCGCCGACGCTGTTAGTGAGCGGATGAGTGGAGTCGGAGATGGCCAGCACGTCCGCTGCGGCGAAAGGTGCGCAGCAGGCGGCAAGGGCACAGATCAGCCAGCGGAGCAGCGGCTCAGCAGGGGAGCAGTAGGGTAGGGCGGACATGCGAAGTACCAGGCAGATGGATGGCTGGTACAGGAAACGTGATCAGACTGGCTGGGTCAGCGGGAAACCGTATCTTGATCGCTGGAGGTTAGAAAACGACCTCTACCAGACGATCGTAATCTGCGTCAGGTGAGGTATCTCAACGCCGCGAACGCACTGCCAACGGCGGCCTGGTGCAGGTGCTTTTCGTCCTGTCGGCCCTGCCAGTACCCACGGCGTTCAGCGAAACGAAAGGCCAGGGCGGTATCACCGCGGCGAAGGGCTGCCTTCTGCTGGTCGTCGGCGATGTCACTGAAGAGGGTGAACAGCAGACGTTCCGCTGACTGCATCGCCTCCCGCTCGCTGTCGTAGGCCTCCTGATGCTCATAGACGCCCACGCGAAACAGCCAATGCACACGGAACAGATGAGTGACCTGTGCCAGTTTGATCGGAGGAAGTGCGTCTCTGGATTCGAAGACGATCCGGGCTTTCGCAGTCGAGGCGCCTACTGCCGACGAGGGGGATGACTTAGCGGGATGATTCATCGGGGGTGCCTGCTGAAGGAGAAGTTCGGCGCTGGGCTTCTCGACGTTGTCTTTCAACATCGATCATTCGCAACAGATAGGTGAGGCGGCTGTTGAGCCGCTGTAGGGTTTTATCGGAGAGGCTGGCCAGCCAAAGCGGGATGTCATTGGCGCTGCTGCGCATCCGCTCCCTCCTGGCTTGCCAGCCAGTCCATGGCGGACAGCATGCCGGCGTCATCCAGCAGCGATGGCAAGCGGATGACCCGGCCAGAGCTATTGTCCCTCAGCTCGAAGGTCGGCGTAGCATCGATGCGCTGCTTTGCCGCAGTGCTAGTCTGCTCCGCAATTGCTTGGCGTACCGCAGCGTTGTCTTCGACGCAGGCCTGAAGGTGCTGCAGCGAAACGGCGGGTTGTAGGCCCAGTTGATCGATCGGCACCGCGAGGCCAGCGCCGTTGCCACGGCTATGCTGGTAAACGGCTTCGATGGCTTGCCAGAACACCGGATTGCCTCCATACCAACCAGCGCAGGTCACCAGCCGTGCTTCGTACTGGGCTGCCTCCCCATGCATGGGGAGTGGCAGGTGCTGCCATTGCCAATTCAGCTGGTCGTGCCGCGCAATCAGCTGCTTTAGTTGCGGGAAGGCGTCCTTGCAGTAAGGACACTCCAAATCGCCGTACTCGGTCAGCGTGAAGCGCGCGGAAGCATTTCCGTAGACGAAGACCGGTGGTTTGGAACGTGGTTGGACAGATTCCGGCGTGCTATGCCCTTGTATCGCAGTCACGGCAAAGGCGCAGGCGAGCATAGCGGCCAAGATTCCGTAGAGGCCCCATGGAGTAGCCAGGATGTTGGGCTTCTTCATGCTGAAGCCTCCCTAGCCGTGGTCTCATCGCTATCCCTGCCCAGCACATCCCGATGCAGGACCGCGAGCAAGGCCTGCTGCGCTTCATCCGGCTGTGGATGCTTGGCCAGCCAGTCCTTGAGCGCCGTATCGAGTTGAGCCTCGATCTCCCGGCGATCTACCGCGCGCGCCTTTACCGCCTGCAGGTTGGTGATCAGTACCGGGGCGCAGATCTGCAGCGCGGTCAGGGTATCCTGCCCGGGTTGGCTGAGCAGCTGTGTCAGGCTGTCGATGAGGTCTTGGGTAAAGCGGTCCATCGCCCTCATCCGCGTGCTCCCGAAGCGGGTGGCAGATCGAAGTGATAGGGCTCGATGCCGCGTAGCCGATCCAGCCGCGCCGCCACGGCCACGGCTGCACCCAGCTCATCGGTGCCTAGCTCCTCCATCAGTTGCGCGCGTTCAGCCTTCTCCTCAGGCTCAGTCATCGCCAGGGCGAGGAAGAGACTAGGCGGTACCGCGCGAAAGAGGATCTCCATGGATTTGGACAGCACCACGCCTTCGGTGTAGGCGCCGCTTTGTTTGCGCGCCGACAGCATCAGCTCCTTTTGCGCGGGAGTGAGGGAGCGGAATTTGGAGATTTTCTCGACCTCATCCGGCGGCATATTGAGGCAGATCCACCACTCGATCATGTTGAGCATCGGCGCGCCGGAGAGCGGGATGTCGTCGATGTTCTGGGTGGCGAGCCAGAACCAGGCCCCGAGTTTTCGCCACATCTTGGTAATTTTCATGGCATAGGGCAGCAGCAGGGGATGCTTGGTGATGATGTGGCCTTCGTCGGTCAGCTTGATCAGCGGGCGCCCCTTGAATTGGTCGCGTTCGGCTATGTTGTTGATCGAGTTGAGCAGCGAGATGTAGGCGATGCCGAGCTGCGCCTGGTAGCCCTCTCGGGCGTAGGTAGCAAAGTCCACTACGGTCAGGTCCGCTTCCGGCCAAGGCGTGCCAGGACGATTGAACATCTCCCCATCGGCGCCCATGCAGAACATGTCCATGGACTCGGCCATCTCCTGCAGACGCTCTCGGCGCGCTGCGGGAAGGCCTTCATCCCGGGCAGCCTCGCCGAGGGCGTCGCGTACGTCTTGAGTCAGCACGGTCTTCTCTGCCTTGAAGCAGGTCGTGGCCGCATTGATGATGGCGTGGCGGATAGCCGCGCGGTCGGCACGGGTGAGGCGAGCGTCCTCCTTCTCCTCACCGCCGGTGATCATGAGGCGCGCGACGATCTCCATCTCACCGAGCACGTCGCGCTGATCGTCCTTGAGGTTGGCCTGAGGGGTACTGTTGCGGTCCGACGCCTCCAGGTCCTCGGCATCAAGGACGGCAACCCGAGCCGGATCGTCTGCTAGACGGATAGCGTCAGCAAAGGGCGCCAGGCTGACGCCGGATCCTGGGGAAAGGCGCACGCGATGCACCGTCAGGCCCAGACGCTGTGCGAAGTCCGCCAGCAGACCAAAGCTGTTGCCGGCCTCGGCGACGAACATGCGCGGCCGGTAGCCAGCCAGCCACTGGATCATCAGATTGTTGAGCGTGGCCGACTTGCCAGCACCGGTAGGTCCGAAGACAAACCCGTGGGCGTTCATCTGACGATCTTCCTTGTTGAAGGGGTCGAAGGTCAGAGGCGCGCCGCCGCGGTTGAAGACGGTTGTTCCAGGATGCCCGGTGCCGGTGTGGCGGCCCCAGACTGGGGCCAGGTTAGCCACGTGCTGAACGAGCAGCATCTGGGCGTACCACTGCAGGGCCCTGGGCTGATTCGGATCGAAGTTGGCCGGAAGCCATCTCAGATAGCTGGAAAGACCGGCGACCTCATCATCCGGCTGCACGGGCTCCATGCTGGCGCCCAACAGGATGTTGCTGAGGTTCATGCAGCGCTGCGTCAGCTCGGCCTCGTGCTTGCCGCGAACGTAGAAGGCAACGCTGCCCTTGTAGAGCTTGTGCTTGCGTCCAATCAGGTAGCGGGCATCCTGGATGGCTTCGCGTGTCAGCGCTGAGGCTTGGTTATCGCCTACCGCCTTCTTATGCAGGTTGTTGAGGTGGGCTTCCAACGTATCCTGAGGCGTGATCACCAGGGTGATGGCCAGCACCGTGTCCTCAGGAAGCTTGTCCATCAGGGCATTGAGCGCATCACCGCCCTGGCGGGTTTCGCCCGTCAAATGCCCGGTCTTGGGCGCCTCGCGCAGCCGATCGAGCATGATCACTCGGGTGGGCTGGCCATCGAAAAACCAGATGCCCTTGTCTGCGTCCGAGCGAGGCTCCCGGTACAGCAGGCATTGTGAGAAGTCCGTGCCACTGGCCAGCACCGGGATGGTGCCGTCCTCGACTTCGGTCGGCGTGTTCACTAGTTCGAAGAAGCGATCATGGTCCTTGCGCGTAGTCCCCAGATGATCGGGGCAGGGATTGAACCACTGCAGCAGCCAATGCCGGATAGCACGCTCTTCCATACGGATGGCTTTGACGCCGGCGTTGGCCAACGAGCCGACCAGGCGCTCACAGGTGTTGCGCAGGTAAAGTGCGGGATCCTGGCCACGCATCATGCCGTCGCCGACACTGCGCCGCGACACCACCAGGCGGACACGACGCTGTTGGCCCCGCCAGGGCAGTTTGGAGACGACCTTGTCCTCGAACAGGCCGCCGGGCTTGGAGATGGCTGAGAGGTGGTGCTTCATCAGCCCCTGGTAGAGCTCGGTGAAGGCCGTACCTTGGGCGCGGGGCTTCACGTAGTTACGGAAGCCCTCGAGATAGCTGTCGAACTGGATCTCGTCATAGGCGTACATCTGAATAACCCAAGGACTGACCTCGAGCTCATCGAAGCTGTCCTGCAGGGCGTTCTCCAGGGCGTCCCGTGCCTGGCGTAGCCAGGCTGGCGAGCGGCCTTCTGTGCCGATCGGCACGATGTCGAAGAACGCAGCCAAGGACTTGCCGTCCTCCAGCAGCATGGCCTGGTGCTCGGGCAGGTACTCGATCCAGGGCAGCAGATTAGTGAAGCTGGGATTGACGTCGTAGAGCTTGGCTACGTCAGCCACGGTCGCGGGTTTCTCCTTGCCGGTCATCCAAGAGCCGGGCTCAGGGATACCGTGCGCCTTGAGGCGGTCGAGATGGCGCTGATAGGCGGCTTCCTCGTCGACTTCAAGCGCGCGGGTCGCTCGGATGGATTCAGGGTGGATGACTGGCTCAGCTTCGGCTGACAGAGTCCCTTCATCAACCGCGTCAGTATCTCCAGGCTGGCCCGGTACAAGATCCGGCTCAGCCGCTGAAGTGTCGGTGGTCTTTTTGCCACGCAGGCGTTCGAAGATGCCCATCAATAGTTCTCCACCCGCTCACCCGGCATGGCGTACTGCACACGCTGATAGAGCGGGAACACGGTGGTGTAGCCGGGAATAGGGGCAGGATCCGAGCCAGCCAGGTGCGGGAAGACGTACATGACTAAGTCCGGATTGGGCAGGCGCTTGAACTGGCTGTAAATCTCGTTCTGCGCCGTGCGCGAATAGCCGGCGTTGTCCGCCAGCGGCCGCACTTGGCTCGTGTCCACGGGGCGGCGCAGCTCTGCCCGGGCATCGACGAGTTGTCGACCCTGGCTGCTGTTAGCCGAGCCGGTGGTGCCGGCGTTCCAGACGTCCATCATGGTCTGGTCGCCATGTGGCAGCATCTTCTCCTTGTTGACCGAGCAGCCCGCGGCCAGCAGGGCCATGGCCAGCACAGCCGCCATCTGTAGTCGTGCATAATTAGTCGAGATCAGCCGAGGCATGGCGAGCTCCCTTGCGATAGTCGACCTTGCGGCCCTTGAGTTCGTAGTCGATGGCCAGCTCCTGGTCGAGGTGGATGGCCACCTTCGCCCCGGGCTGGACGTAAATGGCGGCAAAGGCCTGGCCGTAGAGCTTGTTCACCCAGGTGGAGATGTCGCTGACGCCCTGGTTTAAGATCTTGCCCATGGCCTCGTTGCCGGAGATCCCGGTCGTGCCGATGGTGCCGCTGGAGGTCTGTACGTAGCTCGAGCTGCTGCCATCGCTCTTGATGAGAGAGGCAGCGCCGGCGCCGGCGGCCGTGATCAGCGCCTGGGAGCCGATGTACTGGGCAGCGTTGCTACGGCGATCGCCGGCGATGCAGGGGATACCGTAGGGATCGCTGATCCAGCCCATACCGCCCTGGACAGCGGCCGGCTGGCCATTGGTAGAGGTGTTCTGGTTGTTCTGGCCGTTGTTCTGCTGGCCGCCGTTCTCTTGCGGTGCCGGCAGGGTACGCACGGTGCCGTCGGTGAAGACGAAGGTCATGCTGCGGATCTGGCCACGCACGCAGGACAGGGTCCAATCGCCTGAGGCGGTACCACTCACGACAGCGCCGGCGACGTCGGGAAGATCGATGCCGTTGGCGGTCAGGTTGTCCGGACCGATCAGCACCTTGAAGGGGTAGGGGTCATTGACCGTGCCGTCGACCGGTACGCGGCCCACCAGGGCCGTCATGGATACCGAGCCCATCAGCGTCGAGTTCTGCGGCAGGGTGTAGACCTTGCGCACCTTCTTGCGCGTCTGTTCATCGCCTCCGACGCCGTCCGCCACGCGCTGCGCGCCGCCGGACGCCGCGTCCAGGGTCTTCTGGCCAGCGGTACCGAATGACGTGGGGAAGGCAAAACCACTGGCTGCCTGGCCACTGCCGGCAGCGAGCGGTTTGCCGTTGGCATCGACCGCCGTACCGTCCTGCGGCTCGATCCAGACCAGGTCCGAGCTACCGCTGCCTTTCTTGAACTGGTTGCCTTCGCCCGGGTTGATGCCGAGCCCGATAGGCATATCGCCGCCAGAGCCTGCAGCGCCGCCCAATTGACTGCCCATCTGCGACAGGGTGTTGAGCTGCTTCTGCAAATTATCAACGAGTCCTTGGGTCTGCTTCTGCTGGTTCTCCATGCCCTGGTTGATGCCCGCTTGGACGCGGTTGTCGACCGTGCTGTTGATGTTGCTCAACTGGGCTTTGAGGCCTTCGTTCTCCCGCTTGGCCTCTTCGTTGTCTTTCAGGACCTTGCTCATCTGGTCTTTCAGCTGGCGACTTTCGGCAACGATGGTGCGCAGGGTATCGTTGGCCGTATCGCCTTCAATGCCGAGCGCCTTGGCCTGTTCGGGGGTGAGCTGGGCAGATTGCGGCTGCTCCGGCTCTACGGATTTGCCGCGGCCGAGCATTTTTACCCCGACGAAGACCACCAGGACGAGGAGGGGTAGCAGCGCGTACTTGAGGAGCGGATTACTTCTGAGCTGCATGGCGTGCCTCCGAGCTCACCCGCGGATCTGCTGCGCTCAGGCTGGGCAGCAGCGACTGGCCAAGGCCATGGTCTTTGGTGACCAGGTAAAGCACCGTGGTGTCACTGGCATCGCCGCGGGCGCCGAGGTAGGGGTGCTGAAAGGTGGCGGTCGCGAAGTCGCCCATCAGCTCGCGTGGATCCAGGGCCAGGCGCTGGCCAGTCTGGTTACGAAGCTTTACGGCAGTCACCCAATGGTCGTCCAACCGCCAGGCGCCTAACTGGCTTGCCTCGACGGGCAAGGCCGGCAGCAGCGTCGACAGGTCCAGGCGCTTGTCGACTTTGACCTGGGCGACGCCGCCGACCGGCTCCACCGTACGGAGAGGGGCATAAAGCATCTGGGCGGCATACCGCGTGAGCACGACGGGAATCGGCGTTTCGCGTTTGGGCGGGGCTGGTTCGTCGTCATCTTCATCAGCCTGGCTGCTGGCCTTGGCTGTGGCCTTTGGGGCATTGCTCCCGCTGGTCGAAGCTGCCTGACCATATCGGGTCGGCGTCGTATCGCCGGGCACGATCTTGATGGCTTCCAGCGGCGCATGGCCTTCCTGGGCGGGGGTCGCCGCGATGTCGGCCAGCATGATTTCGCCGGTGGCCGCGTTCTGTAGCTGCAGGCGGCTGGGCTCGATGGCGTCCTTGGCCAGCAGGTAGATGGCGCCGCCGGTGCTTTGCACCCGGATCTTGTCGGCGATGGCCGGGGGTACGCCGACGCGTACGTTGGCGTCGACGAACAGGATCCGCTCCTGGCCCACCACCAAGGGGATGGCCATGGGGACGCGCTCCCATTTGCGGATCTCGACGGCATGGGCGAGGCTGCTCAGCACCAGGCCGCTCAGCACCAGGGCGAGGGAGTGGCGGGATCTCATGGTGTACCTCGGGCTTTGACTTCCACGCCGGCCTCGATCCGCTGCGGCTGACCGCTGTAGCAGTCCCACTTCATGCCCCAGGGGTTTTTCTCAGGATCGACGTCGGCTCTGACGACATGGAGCGGATATCTAGTGAGCGCCGTCTTGACCTTCTCGCCGCCCAGGTACTCGTTCGCGACGACATCGAGCATTACCGTCCACTCGCTGTTGCCCAGCACCTGGACGCGACGACTAGGGTCATCGCCATAGCCCGATCCGGGAATTTCCGCCACGTTGCGTACGCGCCTGCGCAATTCGCCGGCATTACGTTTCAAGGCCTCATCGCCTTCCAGGTAGACCTTGCAGGACGGGGTGATGAAGTTGGTCAGCCGCGCGATGTTGTCGCTGTAGTTCTTCTCGCCATCGGAGGGCCAGCTGTTCATCTGCTGGAAGATGTAGAAGGCGTAGGCATAGACCGACTCAGGCGGTATCTCCCACCAGGGGCGTGTGCTACCCGAGCGCAGATCCGGGGGCACATGGACGGTGAGATCCTTCGGCGCCGTGGACCAGCCGTAGCCGTTCCACATGGCGATACCGGTCATAAGACCCAGGGCCAGGCGCAGGGTCGTGATGTGGGCGCGCTGTGAGTCGGAGAGCTTCCAGGCGCGACTCATAGCCCCACCATCCGTTTGCAGCTCCAGCTACCACTGCGGATCACCAGGCGGCGCCCGGCAATCCCCCAGTGGGCCAGGCGGCATTCCACTTGCCGCCACAGCCAGGTTTCGGGGCGCCCGCGCTTCCAGCGGCGCAGTTGACGTCCAGCAAGCACAAGGCCTAGGGAGCCGCAGGCTAGCGCGGCAAAGATCGGCATGGCCGGAGTCGTGAAAAATGCCAAGGGGATGCCGACCACAAAGCCGAACGAAGCGCAGACGATGATGGTGGCGAACATCTCGTCGGTGGTCAGGCCGCCCACAACGACGGGTTGGGTATTGAGGCGATTCGGCAAGAAGAGAAGTGTGCCGTCCTCGTGCAGGTCCTGGGTAATGTCCATCTGCGCCGTCCTGCCTTACATGATGCCGCTGGCTTTGGTGACGATGAAGATCACCAGGCCGATGAGGATCACGCCCACGACAACCGTGGCGCCGAGGTCTTTCCAGGTCTTCTTGCCGGTATGGATCTCGTGATAGACGCCGACGCCGTGGGTAGCCACCACAATCAAACAGAAGGCGCACAGGGCTAGGGAAATGAGCATGAACCCGTCGTAGCCGTAGTTCTTGAGCGTTTCGAGCCAGGTAGACCCTTCGCCGCGCGAGGGCGCTTGTGAGCTAGGCAGAGCAGCCTGGCTGATTGTCGGTACTAGTGCGGCGCTTGCCAGGAAGGCTTGGGTTTTGGCGCGAGCGCCAAGGGTGAACAGACGTTTGAGGGACAGCATGGATTTCTCCTCGAGGGGTTAATGCAAAATGAGCCAGGACAGGACGAAGTAGAGGATCAGCCCCTTGATCAGGGCGCCCTTGGCAGCAGCGGGTTTGAGGTTTTGGTTCGCCCAGCCCTTGTAGAGGCTGATGGCGAGCCAGGCGAACCAGAGGGTAGTGACGGCCATCGCCGCGGAGAGCCAGAACAGATTGCTGGCGGAGGGCGGAATGCCGCTGGCCGCCTGAAACGCAGAGGTCTGCGCAGCGGTCATGCTCATGGCTGGGCGCCTTCGCGCTGGTACTGGCCGGAAAGCTCGGCCGCATCGCGCGGCTGGGCGCGGCTCGGTGCCAGGTAGTCCTGCAGGCCCTGACGGATCCGCGCGATGTCGGCGGCCAGACGGTTGTAGTCCAGGCGGTAGCGGGTGCTGCCATCGCTCGGCAACTCGGCGCTGCGCCGGGCGACGGCCTCGACGGCATTGAGCTGGCGGATCATCACGTCGACGTTGGCCTGCTCGGAGGCGGTGCCAGCGGCCTGGGCCTGGCTCGTCAGGATCCCGAGCGCGATGGCCAGACTGCCGGCAAGGGCGAAGCAGCGGGGTGGCGTGCGAGAGTAGAAGGACAGTTTCACAGCAGGGCCCTGGGCTAGCGGGTGGATGCCGCACAGGATGCCGAGGGCCGTAGGCGAGGTCAGCGGGAAACCATTACTGCACCCAAATAGGTTGCAAACCCGCTTGGTTACTGACTTTGCGTCGGGGCAATAAGCCGCTTGAAAAACAGTAGAAAGCCGGTGGCCACCGCGTAGCCAACACCCCAGCCCTGATTACCTTGCGCGGTCTGCTGACCGATCTGGGCGCGGCCTTCCAGAACTGGCTGCACGCTGACCAGCTCCCAGCCGTCGGCGCCGAGGACTTGTAGCCGTGCCTGTCGCTCGGGATCGGCCAGGAAGGCGGCGATGTCAGGCGTACCGGTTTGCACCTCTTGCTTGAACAGCAGCCAGCCGCGCTCTTGGACGCGGTAGGTAAGGGGTGCGAATTCGGTGTGGTATTCGAAGCGGGCAGGGGACATGGACGGCTCCAGTTCGATGGGCTGGCCATCTTCGAGCTGGCCTCATTGCCTTTACGAGGTGAAACCGTATCCAAGTCCAAAACGGTTACAGCTGCGTGACGAACAAAACCGCTGTCTATGCTGTCGTTAGGAAAATCACGGGAGGTCGTATGACCGAGATTGCGTTTCTCCCCGAAGATGCTAAACAACGCTGGCGTGACCTGACTCATGCCATGGCCATCATGGGCCTTGGGCATTTGGCCCGGCTGTACGGCCAGCTCGAGGGCTACATCATGGCGCTGCTCGACTTTGGTCGCGTGACTGCCCCGCAGGGCAAGCAATTGCTCAAGGCAGCAGCTGATCTATTTGCTCAGTGCCGATCTGAGTACCTAAAGCACAAGCAGAAGCCACGTCGGCATATCGCAGGTGCGGTGGGGGACCGCATAAGGCGTGCTAAAGGCTAGTTAGTAGTCGTGCAGCACAAGATGATCGCAGGTTTCTTCGTCCAGCACGTCTGTATGCATATGCTGAAAGGTGCCGTAAATATTTCCCATGACACGAATTGGACAAACTCCATTCTTGACACCGCGAGCAATGAACTCGTTGATGCGAGAATGAACTTTCGGGTTGAGCATGCCGGTTAAAAAAGCCTGGTAGGAGGAGTTGGCAGGGCTTATCTTTCGCGCATTTTCCAATATGAATCCAGGACATTGCGCCTGTTGAAAAAGGACTAAAGACTCGATATAGCTTGCTTTTGGCACAGTGACGTTTCTCCTTAAGTGAATTGTATGCCGCCGGTTAGATCCTTATACCTCTGCATGATATCAATGACCAGCGAGTTCACCGCTAGGATCTGCATGGCCCGCGTCACCGAGACGTACAGCAGGTTCAGCTCATCGTCGCGGTTGGCCCGATCAATCTCGGGTGCCAGCGGATCCGCACTGAAATCGTCGTACAGCCCCACGAAGTCCCATTCCAGGCCCTTGGCCTTGTGAACGGTCGTCAGGGTCACCGTAGCGTCCAACTCGCTGGCCACCGCGCAGCTCCGTAGCTGCTCGATACGCTTGGGCAGGTCGAAGTAGGCCTCAATGATCCGTACCGAGCGCTGCATCTCTGGATCCTGGGTGGCCTTGGCGATCTCCTGGTATTGCTCGAAGTCACGGTAGTCGCGCAAGAGCTTCTTCTGCTGCACCAGATCATTACGACCTCGGCTGAACTGGAACAAGTCCTCGAGCTCACGCAGCGAGTAGCTGTCGATCCCGCCTATCCAAAACATGCGGTGCCCACCTTGCTTCTCCAGGCGCAGGGCGTTCTCGATCACGCCGCTGACCGTGCGATGCAGCCAAGTCCGATGGGCGAGCTCCTCGGGAAGCGAGCGCTTCACCAGGGTACGTTGGCCAAGCCCCTGCAGCTTCACCGTCTCGCCCTTGAACGACAGGATGATATTGGCCACATGGGCCACGGCAGGGCCGAACCGGAACGACTGCGTCAGGTAATGCTTTTCGGCGTCCGCCATCCACGGCGCGTTCAAGGCGTCTTCGGCGCCGCGAAAGCGATAGAGCTGCTGGTGACGATCGCCCACCATCACCTGAATGGTGCGCTGCCGCTGCACCAGGTCAGCGATCACTGGATTCACGTCCTGGCCCTCATCGAGCAGGAGGGCGCCGAAGCGGTTGGACAGGTCCGGGCGGCTCATCTGGTAGAGCTTGAGGTAGCCATCGTGGGTGATCTGCACGCCGGCGTCCTGCAGGTCGATCATGCGCTTCCAGACGCTGATGGCCAGCCCCACCACCTGGGTGATGCGCCGCTCCTGCAGCGGCGTCAGGCCGCGACCGTCGTAGCGGGCGAAGTGACGACCGTCCAGGGCCATGTCGGCGCTGGCCATGAAGGTGTTGAGCGTATTGACGACGTCCCGAGCCAGCTCCCAGTCCTGGGTGTTCAGTACCCGGGCGACCTCAGTGATGCGCAGGTTACCGACCTGTTTGTGCTGGTATTGGGTGCCATAGACCGCATAAGCCAGGCCGTGGGCGGTCTTGCAGGTGACGTTGCGCGGAAAGCGATTCTTCGCCGCCATCTCCACCGACTTGTTGTAGCAGAGGTAGAGCATCTGCACGTCCGCGTGGGCGCTGGCGTAGCCCACCAGGGTGGTGGTCTTGCCGGTGCCGGCGAAGGCTTGGATCAGCAGCTTGCGGGCATTTGACGCGATGGCGGGGGCTTGTTCAGAGGTCCACTGCATGGGTCTCTCCAGATTGGCTGGGACAGATTTCTAATACCACCCCTGCATTTTGATATTGGATCGAATCGCTCTGTGACCGGGTTTCGGTCACGGAGCACGCCTGTGACTACAGGTATTTCTTGAACGAGGCGGTCGTGAGGTTCACCGACAGGGCGAGCAGCGCTGCGCACGGCAGCAGCACCAGGAGCGGGCTCACACTGATCGGCAAGGCGAGGTACAGCGACCAGGGCAGCAGGGCGAGCGGCAGCATGGTGCTGCGGGCCTTGTGGTAGAAGTAGCTCGACTCGCGGCCCGCGCTGAACTTGCGGATGTCCCGCCGCACCAGGCCGTCGATGAAACCGACCAAGGCGGCCATGGCGAAGAGCGGTACAGCCAAGACCAGGATCACCAGGCGCACGCAGAACACCAGGATGGTGAAGAGCGCTGACAGGCCGTATGTCTGCACCGTCGTCACGCTCTGCGCGGCTAGGTAGCGCACATCGAGCTCGCTCCGCGGGCCGGCAGCCGCCAGCTGCTGCATCCCTGTCAGCCACTGGACCAGTCCTGTTTTCACAAAGAGCCAGTCGTAGAGAAGCCCTACCAGCCAGGTCGCCGTGTGCCCGGGCTCCTGGACCACGACGCTGGACAGGAAGCCTTGTGACAGCCAGCCCAGCTCGTGATCGAGCATGCCCTTGGCATGGTGCCAACCAGCTTCTGGCCAGAAGAAATACAGGCAGAGCCAGTCCACCAGGATGGCGCCGCCCAGGGATAGGAACATCACGCCGATGAAGTGGAACGGGAAGCTGAGCACCGACCCGATAAAGGTCTGCTCTTTGACCTGCTGTTGCTGAGCGCGCTGGGCGACGTCGGCCATTAGCGGCGTCCTCGAGGAGCGGCGCTGGCGCGCCGGGCAATGGAGAAGAGCGCTTGGCGCTCGGCGGCGAGATCCGGCTGATGCTGGAAGGCTTCCCACTCGGTGCCTCCTGCTCGCCCTGCCGGCGGCCAGAGGTTACCGCGGGGCCGCACGACCTCGGCTACCTGGCGGCCGGTGGCTACTAGCAAGCCCCAACCCGGCGGTAGGTCAGCGGCTTGCAGCAGCCCTTCGGGACAGAGGTAAAAGCGATAGAGCCCCAGGCCGCCAGCGGCGCGCTCGGGCTTGTTCCGGTCGGCCAGGAAGTCGGCGCGGCTGGTCTTCACCTCGATCAGCGTCGAGCAGTTGCTGCGAAAGCCCAGCACGTCCGGCTGCTCACGTGATCCGAAGCAACGCAGCTCGGTGGCGACGAGTGGAAAGCCCTGCCGGCGCAGCCAGGCGGCGCCCAGGGCGACGAGGCGGGCGTGATCGAGGTCGCTGGTCATGCCGCGTCTCCTTCGTCAGCGGCGCCTTGGGTCATCTGCCGGAAGTCGTCCTGCAGGTCCAGGGGTAGGTCATCTGCGACCCGGCGCTGGCCAGGGGCCTCCCACCACTCACTGCCGGTGGCCTGACCCACTTGGTAGGCCTTGCGCATCTTCTCCGCGAGCTCCTGCAAGTCCTTGGGCATCGCTTCATCCGGATCCACCGCCGGCAGCGGCATCCGCACCTTCCACAGGTTGCCGCCCTCGATCAGCGCGTAGCACTGGCCCTTGGGTAGGCCCACCACATGGGCGGGCTCCAGCATAGGCACGCTGGTGGCGCTGAGCTGGTCATGGGTGTTGGAGGTGAAGGCGGTCTTGCCGTTGACGGCGTCACTGGCGCTGCTCGCCGGCGTGGCGGTGAATACCTGGACCTTGGGCAACTGGTTGGTCAGCAGCTCGGCGGTCGCTGTCTCACGCACCCGCAGCATGAAGAGGTTGTTGAAGTTGCCGATGATCTGCCCGGCCTTGGCGCGGTTGCCGATCTTGGCCTCGATGTCGGACAGGGTCTGGGTGTAAGCCGTCACCTGCAGGCCGGCACCGCCACCCTTGTTGATCATGGGGATGAACTCATCACCGATCAGTTCGTTGAATTCGTCGGCGTGCAGGTTGATGGCCACCTTGCTGCTGGCCTGCCCGGGCAAGCCGTCATCGATGCCGTACTTGTAGATGTGGCCGGCCACCGAGACCAGGTCGGAGAACATGGAGTTGCCGACCGCCGCGGCAACCTCGGTGTCGGAAAGGGCGTCTAGGCCCACGTAGACCACGGCGCGTTTACGCACCACCTGCATCCAGTCGAAGATTGGCCGGGGGTCGTTGACGTCGTGGTAGTCCGGGGCGATCAGCTCGGCCATGCGGCCGGTGGTGAGCTTTTCCAGCAGCGGCAGCAGCGAGGCAACGATCTTGTCGAAATAGGTCTTGTCGTAGCGCACCGCGCTGCGCAGGCCATCCATGACCGGATCCAGCACGCGCGTCTGGTTTAGATACTGATCAATGGCAATCACGCGGGGCAGCCGGCCTCGCATGTTGAAGGGGGTTGTCTTCTCAGACACCTTCGCCTCAATGGCAATTACCTTCTCCCACGCTTTGGGGTCATGTTCGTCGAAGTATTTCTGTGCGTACTCCAGGAACAGTCCTTCGATGCTGATCACGTGCTGCTGGATCTGCAGGTAGTCCGGCCGCCGGCCGAGGGCGACCAGGGCCCGGGCAATGATGTTGACGAAACGCCAGGCGAATTCCTTGAACGCTGCCGAATTGCCCTCGCTGGACAGCTGGCCCGCGACGCGGGTGGCCACCTCCGAGATCCGGCCAAAGCGGCCCACTGCGTTGTAGCGTGCGGACTGGTCCGGCCAGCCCAGGTGGAAGACGTAGAACTCGTTGGCCCGGCCGGCGCGTTCGCACTCGACGTACATGCGCTTGAGGAGGTCGGCATCGCCCTTGGGGTCGAAGACGATCACTACCTCATGCTGACCGTGCCGCTTGCGGCGGATGTCTTGGGTGATGAAGAGCTCGGCCAAGCGCGTCTTGCCCACGCGCGTTGTGCCCAGGACGATGGAGTGACCCACTCGCTCGCCCAGCGGCAGGGTGACGTCGTACTCCTCGGGCTCAATGCCATGCAGGCGCGGCAGACCGCCCACTGGTGGCAGCGGCCGGAACGGGTTTACAGCATTATCCCAGGCCGTGGCCTTGGCCAGCAGGGTGAGCGGGAAGGGGGCGAACTCAAGGCGCGCCTCGAGGCGCCGTGCCTTGTTGGTCCACTCCGACGGCTCGACATAGGGCGCGTACTGGGGCAGGTAGGTGTCGACCAGGCGCTGGGTGTGTTTCTGTTCCCAGCGAAAGCCCTTGCCCACGAACAGCCGCTCATTGCTGACCGGAATCTCCTTACTGGTCATGCTGTAGTACGACAGGCGCCGGATGTTGCGCCGGTAGCGCAACACGCGCAGCGCCTGGCGCAAGCGGTAGGTTCCGAATACAAGAAAGGCGACAGCCGTGACCAAGCCGAACAGCGGCGTCAGAGCGACGGCCCAGGGTGCGAAGACGCACAGGAATGCCAGTGCTAGGCACACTTGGACCGTGTAGAGCTCTACGGCAGGGCGTAGCAGGGTATCCAGGGCATGATTACGGGCCATGGCTAGCGCTCCAGCTCGTCAGTACCTGGCAAGGGCAGTTCGGCGGCGTGCTCTTTGCGGATCGCATCGGCCTCGCCGGGCGGTAGCGCGGCTTCGAAGCGCTCGCAGAGGGTGATCTCATCGTCCATAGAGCGGCCGGTGATCTCGCCGCCATGGAGATCGACAAGAACCTCGACATCGCCGGCTAGGGCAGCGCGTGCTTTCTGGTGGTCAGGTAGACGAATGACCATGGTCAGATAGAACGAAGCACCTGCCTGTGTTGGACGGAAGGTGAAGTTTTCGTCCTGAGCTGGGTATGGAGCCTGAAATCTGGGCACTGGGACCTCCTATTGCTCAAGGGCAGTGGGGGTGATGAGTACGGGGTAGTGGGCAAGCCCTAAGCGGGTAGCCAAGTCATCGCCGACGACAGGGCTGACGGCCAGGCCGCCGGTCCAGCTGCGGATCACCGCCAGGCGTTCGGCACTGGCGACGTTGACGGCCAGGCCAACGGCGCCGAGGCGCTGTAGGGTGTCGCTGCGGCTGGCCAGCCACCGGCGAGACAACTCGTCGTCGCCGACCAGGAAGAAGGGCTGCAGGCCAGGCGCGTTAAGTGCGCGGCCCTGGACAGTCCCGGGCGTCAGTCGTGGCGATCGCACCGGGAAGCCCTGCGCCAGACTGGGCTGCGGCACCGGTGCCTGGCGCTGCGCTGTTACGGGCTCAGGATTGAGGCCCTGGTAGTAAGGCAAGGCGGAGATGCCGCCGCGGTCTTCGACCACGGTAAGGCTGGCGGCCTGGACCGCCAGAGGCAGGGTCAAGGCGAGGAGCGATAGGAAATGCTTCATGGATTCGAGGCCAGGAGGTTCAGGCCGGTAACCCGGCTCAGGTGCTTGGCGAAAAGCTCGCGGTACTTGGCGGCAGGGGCGCCGCCGGCGGGGCGGTGGTAGCGGCCGGCGACGTTGATCCAGTCGCCACCTTGGGCGCGTAACTCGGCCAGCATTCGCGCGGCGACTTCCAGGTTTTTGTAGGGGTTGAGCGCTTCGCAAGGCGAGACGCCGCGGCCGAAGCGATGCCCGTTCCAGCCCATGTTGACCTGGGCGATGCCCACGTCGACGCGCTTGGCGCCGGCGGTGTTCAGCGCAACCAGTAGCGCAGTGCAGGCATCAGCGCGGGTGGCGAAGCGATAGCCAGCACCGGCGACATTGAGCGTCCACGGCCAGGGCACCAGCTGAGTGCCTTGGCCACGCAGGCGGGTACCGCTCTCCTGCAGGGCCACGGAGTACAGCACCTCGGAAGGGATGCCGGCCTGATAGGCGGCCAGCTGATAGGCCGGCGGCGGGGTCTCGGCCCCTAATGCGACCATTGCGAGCGTCTGCAGAATCACGCCGGCGCCGAGTGCCTTGATCATTGCCGGAGCCATTGCCCGTTCACCTCGCGGACAGCCGCCGGCAGCTCGCCGCCCAGACCCAGCTGGACCCATCGGCCAGCATCATGGTTGAGGGTGATCTGCCGCGTGCGCACTTTGGCCGGATCGATGCCGGCGAGCACGGCCCAGCGGCGGATCCGGGCATCGTCGTTCTGACTGCCGATCAAGTAGAGGTCGAAGGCCTGGCCCGTGCTCTGCAAGGCCTGGACCCGTTCGGTACAGGCGGTACAGCTGTCAGTTACGAACACGGCAAGCCGCCCATTGCCGCGTACTGCTGGGCTGGCCTGGGGCGCTGCCTGGCCGCCGGCCTGCACCGGCTGCAGATTCGGATACAGACGGTTCCAGGCATCGCGGTAGGCCTGGTCGTAGGCCAGCTCCTTCTGCACCCGCTGCGCCTCGGCACGGACCTGTAGCTCGGCGTAGCGGCGCCGCTCGGCATCGGACTGGGCTTCGATGCCCAGTGCGGTGAGCGGATCCAGACCGGGTGAGTAGACGCCGCGGCTACCCTGCATCAGGGTCCGGTAGCGCTGGAACTCCTGGCTGCTCAGGCCCCATTCCTGGGCGACGGCGCTGTCGTTACGCTGGACCGCGCTTTGGCGCTCAGCACTGCCCGTTTCGCCCGAGAAGACTTGGGGGGCGGCGAGGTCCGCGGTGAGTGCCGGCGCGTCCGGCGAGAGCAGGATGAGGGCGATCGCAAGGCTCGCCGGAAGGAGGGAGGGTTGTGGACGCATGGGTTGCCTCTACTACTTGACGGAAAGGGTGCGGGTCGCGCCGTCAACGCTGAACTGCGCCTGACGATCGTCGAGATTGGCCAGCCGCCAGCGGGTACCGCCGACGTTGTCACCCGGGCGCACCAGGTAGAGCTCGCTGAGCTGGGTGCTGCCGGGTGGAGCGACCGAGAGGAAGCGCTCGCCGCCGCGATACTCGATGCCGACCACGGTGAAGGGGGGAGGGGTGTCGACCGGCTTGGGCGGCTCGAGCTTGCGCGCGGTTGCTGGAGCATTTCGCTGCTTCGGAACAATCAGAGGAGGTGGTGCCTTCGCAGGCTCCACCGCTTTTCTGCGCAGTTCGCCGAGATCGTTTTGCAGGCCTTCGATCTTCGCCTCGAGCACCACCAGGTCGCCGGACTGGGCCATGCCCTGCAGCGCAGTCTGATTCGCGCGCTGGATCTCCACCAGCATCGCCTGGGCCGTATCGATCCGTTGGGACAGAGCTTGCTGGCTAGCGCGGAAATCGGCGTCCTGGACAGGCTTGCCACCGGCGAAGCCATCCATCTGGTCCTGCATCTTGTCCAGACGCTGGGTGATGGCCTGGACCGTGTTCTGGTCAGCCGTAGCGTTCAGGTCACGATTGACGTGGGACAGCTCCACATAGAGATAGAGGCACGCACCCGACAAGGCAGCGAAGCCTACGGCGGCGAGCGTTTGAGAGAGGGAAGGGCGCTTCATAGGGGACCTCGCACAGGATGCCGTGCACGGTCGCAGAAGCGCGGAAGGGGGTCAGCAGGAAACCTTATCTAGGTCTCAGGAGGTTAGGTTTCGGGGTTGCAGCGCCGGTTCACCCTAGGCAATGCGGTGCTCGATCACCGCTGGGGCCGAGGCCGGTTCGACATAGGCGCTCAGCCGCTCCAATTCCTTTTGCAGCCTGGCGATGAGGGCATTCATCACGAAGGGATTGAGTGCGTGGTCGTTGGTGATCTGGGTGTAGGTGAGCCTGACGGACTCGCCGGGGTGGTAGATGGCGACGAGGATCTCGGTGAGCGAGACCCGACGGCAATCTACGCGGAACGGGTAGAGCCCAATACTCAGTGCGCGTCCTGCGCTTTCCAGTCCATCCTTCACGTCCTAATCCTTGAGCCAATCGGGCTCGAAATCATATCCAGTGATGATGATAGCGTTGTGCTATGTCAGCAGATAGTACGGTTGATCGGCGCTAGACGGTCAGGATTTCTGCCGCGTATGCACCTCGTACGGACGAGTGAGAGACCCATCAGTCCACGTTGCGAGCGATGTGACGGACCAGATCCAGCGGATACCGGCTCTGAACAATGTTCTGCATCAGGTCGCGCTGCCGCTTCGGGAGCAGCTTGATGCAGCGTCTGGCCGTATCACGCATAGCGCTCTCGGTCCCATGGATGCGCAATGTCAGCAGCAGAACTAGCAAGCAGTAGTTCAGGTCGCGCTGGGGTGGCTTGGCCATGTATATATCTCCAGTCGTCGGCGGCGAGTGACGTCAGATGGACAGCTTAGCGATTCCTTTGCTAACTGTATAAATACACAGTCTGACGAAAGGAGGCTCGCTTTGCCATGTCTATCGAATTTGTCGCCAATCTGGCTCCATCTGAAAAGGCCCTTCCGGTCTTCCTCTTCCGCGTCCCCTGCGGGTTTCCGTCACCCGCGCAGGATCACCTCGAATCGGTCATCTCGCTCGATGACCTACTGAACATCAAGGCCCCACACACCTACATCGTCCGGGCCACCGGGGATAGCATGATGGGCCTGGGAATTTTCCCGAATGACCTGCTGATCATTACCCGGGCACGCGAAGCGGTACCGGGCGATGTCGTGGTCGCGGCGCTCAACCGCGAGCCGCTGATCAAGACCCTGCAGCGCAATGCCCATGGCCAGTACGAGCTGCACTCGGCCAACCATCACTACAAACCGATCCCGGTACGGGAGGAGGACGAATTCGAGGTCTGGGGCATCGCTACCGATTGCCTGCGGCGCCTCGGTCATGCCTGACCAGGTCTATGCCCTCATCGACTGCAACAGCTTCTACTGCAGCTGCGAGCGCATATTCAGGCCGGACTTGAATGGCGTGCCCGTCGTGGTCCTCAGCAACAACGATGGATGTGTGATCGCAAGGTCGGTCGAAGCCAAAAAGTTAGGAATTTCCATGGGGGCGCCCTGGTTCCAGCTGCGGGAGTTCGCGCGTCAGCATGGCGTTCAAGCGTTCAGTTCCAACTATGCGCTCTATGGTGACGTTAGTGACCGTGTGATGCGGACGATCGGGAGCCTGGTACCGGCCTACGAGATCTATAGCATCGACGAGTGCTTTGCTGATCTGACCGGTATACCGGAGCCGCTGATCGACGTAGGCCGAGCGATCAAGGACAAGGTCTTCCAGTGGACACGGATCCCGGTTGGCGTTGGGATCGCAAATACCAAGACGCTGGCCAAGCTCGCCAACCATGCTGCCAAGCGTTGGATTGATCGAACCGGCGGGGTAGTTGATCTCCGGGACCCGGAGCTGCGCGACAAGGTTCTGCGGAAGTTGCCGGTCGACGAAGTCTGGGGAGTAGGCCGCCGGCTTAAGGTGAAGCTTGAGGCCATGGGTATCCAAACGGCTTGGGACCTCGCCCAGTACGATGCCTGGTCGCTGCGCAAGCAATTCAGCGTCGTCCTGGAAAAGACTGCCCGAGAGCTCAGAGGCGTGCGGTGTCTCGACCTCGAGGAGATCGAGCCGCCGAAGCAGATGATCTGCAGCAGCCGGATGTTCGGTACCCGTCAGTATCAGCTTTCTGCGCTGGCCGAGGCGGTGGCCAGCTACACGTCGCGTGCGGCAGAAAAGCTCAGAGTCCAGAAATCCCTGTGTCAGATCCTTCGTGTCGGCATTCAGACTGGCATGTTCAATCCCGAGCAGCCTCGCTATGCCAATAGCGTGACCCTGCAGCTGCCCTATCCCACTGATGACACTCGGGTGCTGATCCAGTACGCCCAGTTCGGGCTGGCCCGGATTTTCCGGGAAGGGTATGCCTACTCCAAAGCCGAGATCCTGCTGGCCGAGATCTGCCAGCGCGACGAAGTCACTGGCGACCTCTTCACCCAGGCGCAGCCTGCGATCGCTGACCAACTGATGGCTACCCTTGACGAAGTCAACCGCAAGTACGGTCGCGGCACCTTGCGAGCAGCTCGGATCCGCGAAGCACCAGGATGGAGCATGCGGCGCGAGTTGCTCAGCCAGGGCTTCACGACAAGGATCGATCAGGTCTGGCAAATCTAGCAATCTCGATTTCTCAAAAACGGTCGTTTTCGATAGCAATATCCTAGCGCGAGGATTGTCGTTTTCAGAAGACGACCGCACCATCTGACTGGATGTAACGCCTGGTGTGCATACGGCTCCTGACAGCCCAATATCAGGAGTCGTCTGCACCAATCTCGACTATGCTCAATACTCGTGTGCACCAAAGCGAGGTTTGGGCATGACATCAGACACTCCACCGATTGCCGCGCAAGGCGTGGCCACCCTGCCCGACGAGGCATGGGCGCAAGCCCGGCACCGGACGGAAATCATCGGGCCACTGGCAGCGCTTGAGGTGGTCGGGCATGAAGCCGCCGATGAGGCAGCCCAAGCGCTGGGCCTGTCCCGGCGACAGGTATATGTCCTGATCCGTCGCGCCCGGCAGGGTACTGGCCTGGTAACAGACCTGACGCCCGGCCGATCCGGCGGCGGCAAAGGCAAGGGGCGCTTGCCGGAACCGGTCGAGCGCATCATCCGCGAGCTGCTGCAAAAGCGCTTCCTGACCAAGCAGAAACGCAGCCTGGCGGCGTTCCACCGCGAAGTCGCGCAGGCGTGCAAAACCCAGAAGCTGCCGGTGCCGGCGCGCAACACCGTGGCCCAGCGGATTGCCGGACTACACCCGGCGAAAATAGCCCGCAGCCGGGGCGGGCAGGACGCTGCCCGTCCCTTGCAAGGCGCGGGTGGCATTCCGCCAGAAGTCACCATGCCGCTGGAACAGGTGCAGATCGACCACACCGTCATCGACCTGATCGTGGTCGACGAGCGCGACCGGCAACCGATTGGCCGCCCATATTTGACCCTCGCCATCGACGTGTTCACGCGCTGCGTACTCGGCATGGTGGTCACGCTGGAAGCGCCGTCCGCCGTCTCGGTCGGCCTATGCCTCGCGCATGCCGCCTGCGACAAGCGGCCCTGGCTGGAAGGGCTGAATGTGGAAATGGACTGGCCGATGAGCGGCAAGCCCAGGCTGCTCTATCTGGACAACGCGGCCGAGTTCAAAAGCGAAGCGCTGCGCCGTGGCTGCGAACAGCATGGCATCCGGCTGGACTATCGCCCACCAGGCCAGCCGCACTACGGCGGCATCGTGGAACGGATCATCGGCACGGCGATGCAGATGATCCACGACGAATTACCGGGGACGACCTTCTCCAATCCCGGCCAGCGCGGCGAGTACGATTCCGAGAAGATGGCCACCCTGACGCTGCGCGAGCTGGAGCGCTGGCTCGCGTTGGCGGTAGGCACCTATCACGGCTCCGTGCACAACGGCCTGCTCCAGCCGCCGGCCGCGCGCTGGGCCGAGGCCGTGGAGCGCGTTGGCGTCCCGGCCGTCGTTACCCGCCCCACCGCGTTTTTGGTCGATTTCCTGCCGGTGATCCGCCGCACCCTGACCCGCACCGGCTTTGTCATCGACCACATCCACTACTACGCCGACGCCCTCAAGCCGTGGATTGCCCGGCGCGAGCGCTTGCCCGCCTTCCTGATCCGGCGCGATCCGCGCGACATCAGCCGCATCTGGGTACTGGAACCGGAAGGTCAGCACTATCTGGAGATCCACTACCGCACCTTGTCCCATCCGGCCGTCACCCTCTGGGAACAACGCCAGGCGCTGGCCAAATTGCGTCAGCTCGGGCGCGAGCAGGTGGACGAGTCGGCGCTGTTCCGCATGATCGGGCAGATGCGCGAGATCGTGACCACCGCCCAGAAGGCCACGCGCAAGGCGCGGCGCGACGCTGATCGCCGCCAGCACCTCAAGACGTCGGAGCCACCGGCCAAGCCCATACCGCCGGATGTGGACATGGCTGACCCGCAGGCAGACAACCTGCCGCCGGCCAAACCGTTCGATCAGATCGAGGAGTGGTAGCCGTGGACGAATATCCCGTCATTGACCTGTCCCACCTGCTGCCAGCGGCACAGGGTTTGGCCAGGCTGCCGGCAGACGAGCGCATCCAGCGCATTCGCGCCGACCGCTGGATCGGCTACCCGCGCGCGGTCGAGGCGCTGAACCGGCTGGAAACTCTGTATGCGTGGCCGAACAAGCAACGCATGCCAAACCTGCTGCTGGTCGGCCCCACCAACAACGGCAAGTCGATGATCGTCGAGAAATTCCGGCGGGCGCACCCGGTCGGCACCGACGCTGACCAAGAACATATCCCGGTGCTGGTCGTGCAGATGCCGTCAGAGCCATCGGTGATCCGCTTCTATGTCGCGCTGCTGGCTGCGATGGGCGCGCCGCTGCGCCCGCGCCCACGGCTGCCGGAAATGGAGCAACTGGCGCTGGCCCTGCTGCGCAAGGTCGGCGTGCGCATGCTGGTGATCGACGAACTGCACAATGTACTGGCTGGCAACAGCGTTAACCGGCGCGAGTTCCTCAACCTGCTGCGCTTCCTCGGCAACGAGCTGCGTATCCCCCTGGTCGGGGTCGGCACGCGCGAGGCGTACCTGGCCATCCGTTCGGACGATCAGTTGGAAAACCGCTTCGAGCCGATGCTGCTGCCGCCGTGGGAGGCCAATGAGGACTGCTGCTCGCTGCTGGCCAGCTTCGCGGCGTCACTCCCGCTACGGCGGCCATCCCCGATTGCCACGCTGGACATGGCCCGCTACCTGCTCACCCGGAGCGAAGGCACCATCGGCGAGCTTGCACATCTGCTGGTGGCGGCGGCCGTCGCCGCCGTGGAGAGTGGCGAGGAAGCGATCAACCACCGCACGCTCAGCATGGCCGACTACATCGGCCCCAGTGAGCGGCGGCGACAGTTCGAGCGGGAACTGATGTGAAGTCCGCGCCGCGCTGGCCGCTGCATCCGGCACCCAAGGAAGGCGAAGCCCTGTCCTCATGGCTCAACCGGGTCGCCGCCTGCTACCAGATGGACGTGCACGAGCTGCTGGCCCACGATCTTGGTCACAGCCAACTTGATGACCTGGATACCGCACCATCCTTGTCGTTGCTGACGGCGCTCTGCCAGCGCAGTGGCGTCGAGCTGGAGCGGTTGCGCAGCATGAGTCTTGCAGGCTGGGTGCCGTGGCTGCTCGACAGTCTCGACGATTCGGTACCAGCAGCCTTGGAAACCTATACATTCCAATGCGCGGTGCTCCTGCCCAAGCGCACCCGCAAGGTGCGGTCCATCACTCGCTGGCGTGCCTGGCTACCGAGCCAGACGATTCGCCGGGCGTGTCCGCAGTGTCTGAACGATCCAACGAATCAAGCTGTGCTACTCGTCTGGCAGCTCCCCTTGATGCTGAGCTGCCCGCAGCATGGCTGCTGGCTGGAGTCCTACTGGGGCATGCCCGGCCGGTATCTTCAGTGGGAAATCGCCGATGCTGCGCCGCGCCCTGCCGATGACGCAATCGCCTGCATGGACCGGCGCACCTGGCAGGCGCTGACGACGGGTTTTGTGGAGCTGCCGCGTCGGCGTGTCCACGCCGGCTTGTGGTTCCGGCTGCTGCGCACCCTGCTTGATGAGCTGAACACGCCGCTCTCGCACTGCGGCAGTTGCTCGGCGAGCATCCGCCATGTCTGGGAGCGCTGCGGCCATCCGCTGCGCGCCGGGCAGAGTCTGTGGCGTCCCTACGAGATTCTGGCCCCGGCGGTGCAGTGGCAGATGCTGGAGGCGGCGGCCACCGCCATCACGCTGATCGAGTCAAAGGCGCTGATCCCGCGCGGGGAACAGGCCGCGCTGTTTCAGACGGAGCCGCACACTGGTTTCACCAACGGCCTGCCGGCGAAGGTGCCGAAGCCGGAACCCATCAACCACTGGCAACGAGCAGCCCAGGCCATCGATGAGGCCATCATTGAAGCGCGACACAACCCGGAGACGGCCCGCTTGCTGTTCACACTGGCGTCCTACGGGCGACGCGACCCCGAATCCCTGGAACGTTTGCGCGCCACGTTCACCAAGGAGGGCATCCCGCCGGAGTTTTTGTCACATTACGAGCCTGAATGGCCGTTTGCAGGTCTTAGACTAAATGACGGGTTAAGTGACAGTTTTTGACGGCGAGAACTTTCTGGCTCACACTGTCACATAATCGAACGTTTGTGATACATGCTGATCGGATATGCCCGCGTCTCCAAAGCCGATGGCTCGCAGTCTCTCGACCTGCAGCACGACGCCTTGCGCGCCGCAGGTGTCGAACGGGACAATATCTATGATGATCTTGCTTCCGGCGGTCGTGATGATCGCCCTGGCTTGACTGCCTGCCTCAAGTCATTGCGTGACGGCGATGTGCTGGTGGTCTGGAAGCTCGATCGCCTCGGACGATCGCTTGCCCATCTGGTCAACACGGTGAAGGAGCTGTCAGACCGCAAGATCGGCCTGCGGGTTCTGACTGGAAAGGGCGCTCAGATCGACACCACGACTGCGTCCGGTCGCATGGTGTTCGGAATCTTCGCCACCTTGGCCGAGTTCGAGCGGGATCTGATCCGAGAGCGCACCATGGCGGGTCTCGCCTCCGCGAGAGCGCGCGGTCGCAAGGGCGGACGAAAATTCGCGCTCACCAAAGCTCAGGTGCGTCTCGCGCAAGCCGCCATGGCCCAGCGCGATACTTCAGTTTCCGATCTCTGCAAGGAACTCGGCATCGAGCGCGTCACTCTCTACCGATATGTCGGTCCCAAAGGCGAGCTCAGAGACCATGGAAAGCATGTTCTCGGACTTACGTAGCAACTCGTTTCTTTTCGCAGGTTGAGCCACCTCCGCGCTTCATCAGAAAACTGAAGGAACCTCCATTGAATCGAACTAATATTTTTTTTGGTGAATCGCATTCTGACTGGTTGCCTGTCAGAGGCGGAGAATCTGGTGATTTTGTTTTTCGACGTGGTGACGGGCATGCCTTCGCGAAAATCGCACCTGCTTCCCGCCGCGGTGAGCTCGCTGGAGAGCGTGACCGCCTCATTTGGCTCAAAGGTCGAGGTGTGGCTTGCCCCGAGGTGATCAACTGGCAGGAGGAACAGGAGGGTGCATGCTTGGTGATAACGGCAATTCCGGGAGTACCGGCGGCTGATCTGTCTGGAGCGGATTTGCTCAAAGCGTGGCCGTCAATGGGGCAGCAACTTGGCGCTGTTCACAGCCTATCGGTTGATCAATGTCCGTTTGAGCGCAGGCTGTCGCGAATGTTCGGACGCGCCGTTGATGTGGTGTCCCGCAATGCCGTCAATCCCGACTTCTTACCGGACGAGGACAAGAGTACGCCGCAGCTCGATCTTTTGGCTCGTGTCGAACGAGAGCTACCGGTGCGGCTCGACCAAGAGCGCACCGATATGGTTGTTTGCCATGGTGATCCCTGCATGCCGAACTTCATGGTGGACCCTAAAACTCTTCAATGCACGGGTCTGATCGACCTTGGGCGGCTCGGAACAGCAGATCGCTATGCCGATTTGGCACTCATGATTGCTAACGCCGAAGAGAACTGGGCAGCGCCAGATGAAGCAGAGCGCGCCTTCGCTGTCCTATTCAATGTATTGGGGATCGAAGCCCCCGACCGCGAACGCCTTGCCTTCTATCTGCGATTGGACCCTCTGACTTGGGGTTGATGTTCATGCCGCCTGTTTTTCCTGCTCATTGGCACGTTTCGCAACCTGTTCTCATTGCGGACACCTTTTCCAGCCTCGTTTGGAAAGTTTCATTGCCAGACGGGACTCCTGCAATCGTCAAGGGATTGAAACCTATAGAAGACATTGCTGATGAACTGCGCGGGGCCGACTATCTGGTATGGCGCAATGGGAGGGGAGCAGTCCGGTTGCTCGGTCGTGAGAACAATCTGATGTTGCTCGAATATGCCGGGGAGCGAATGCTCTCTCACATCGTTGCCGAGCACGGCGACTACCAGGCGACCGAAATTGCAGCGGAACTAATGGCGAAGCTGTATGCCGCATCTGAGGAACCCCTGCCTTCTGCCCTTCTCCCGATCCGGGATCGCTTTGCAGCTTTGTTTCAGCGGGCGCGCGATGATCAAAACGCAGGTTGTCAAACTGACTACGTCCACGCGGCGATTATAGCCGATCAAATGATGAGCAATGCCTCGGAACTGCGTGGGCTACATGGCGATCTGCATCATGAAAACATCATGTTCTCCAGTCGCGGCTGGCTGGTGATAGATCCCGTCGGTCTGGTCGGTGAAGTGGGCTTTGGCGCCGCCAATATGTTCTACGATCCGGCTGACAGAGACGACCTTTGTCTCGATCCTAGACGCATTGCACAGATGGCGGACGCATTCTCTCGTGCGCTGGACGTCGATCCGCGTCGCCTGCTCGACCAGGCGTACGCTTATGGGTGCCTTTCCGCAGCTTGGAACGCGGATGGAGAAGAGGAGCAACGCGATCTAGCTATCGCGGCCGCGATCAAGCAGGTGCGACAGACGTCATACTAGATATCAAGCGACTTCTCCTATCCCCTGGGAACACATCAATCTTACCGGAGAATATCGTTGGCCAAAGCCTTAGCGTAGGATTTCGCCCTCTCCCGCAAACGACCCCTTTGAAGGCCCGCAGCAGTCGTGTCACAGACAGGACGAACAAACCGGTCAGCGTGAGGGCTGCGATACCCCAGTACTCTCCGATGAACGCGCCGGCCGTCGTGCCGGCCAGCACAATGGCGAGAATCGGCAAATGGCAGGGACAGGTGAGCACGGCCAGCGCGCCCCACAGGTAGCCGGTGATCGGTTTGTGCGTCTCGGACGGCAAGCGCTCGGGGCTGTTCATGGCAGACTCTCCGCGTGCTGTGCCGGCTCGGTCGGCATGGTGGCCAACTGCACCTCCAGATCGGCCAACGCTTCGCGCCGACGCTCGACGAACTGGCGCAGAACGGCAAGCTGCGCGGCCGCTTCATCGCCGTCCGCAGCATCCAGCGCCCGGCACAGCCGCGCCAGCGCGTCCAGGCCGATGCCCGCCTCGAAGGCCGCCCGCACGAAGCACAGCCGTTGCAAGGCGGCATCATCGAACAGGCCATAGCCGCCCGGGGTGCACGCCACCGGACGCAGCAATCCGCGCAGCAGGTAGTCGCGCACGATATGCACGCTCACCCCGGCATCAAGGGCCAGCCGGGACACGGTGTAGGCGCTCATTGAAAACCTCCTTTTTTTATCCAGCGCAGCAGGAAAGCTGCTTCACGTCCTTGTTGAAGGTCTGCGCCGCAAGCTTCAACCCCTCGACCATTGTCAGGTAGGGGAACAACTGGTCGGCCAGTTCCTGCACCGTCATGCGGTTGCGGATGGCGAGCACCGCCGTCTGGATCAGTTCGCCCGCTTCCGGGGCCACCGCCTGCACGCCGATGAGCCGTCCGCTACCTTCCTCGATGACCAGCTTGATGAAGCCGCGTGTGTCGAAGTTGGCAAGCGCTCGCGGAACGTTGTCGAGTGTCAGCGTGCGACTGTCGGTCTCGATGCCATCGTGGTGCGCTTCCGCCTCGCTGTAGCCCACGGTGGCGACTTGCGGGTCGGTGAACACCACTGCCGGCATCGCGGTCAGATTGAGGGCTGCGTCGCCGCCGGTCATGTTGATCGCGGCACGGGTGCCGGCGGCCGCTGCCACGTAGACGAACTGCGGCTGGTCGGTGCAGTCGCCGGCCGCGTAGATGTTCGGGTTGCTCGTGCGCATGCCTTGGTCGATAACGATGGCCCCTTGCGCATTGACAGTGACCCCCGCCGCGTCCAGCGCGAGGCTGCGCGTATTCGGTGCCCGACCGGTGGCAACCAGCAACTTGTCAGCGCGCAATTCACCGTGTCCGGTGGTCAGCACGAATTCGCCGTTCACATGGGCGACCTGGCTGGCTTGCGTGTGCTCCAGCACCTCGATGCCCTCGGCGCGGAAAGCGGCTGTCACGGCCTCGCCGATGGCCGGGTCTTCCCGGAAGAACAAGGTGCTGCGTGCCAGGATCGTGACCTGGCTGCCGAGCCGGGCAAAGGCTTGCGCCAGTTCCAACGCCACCACCGACGAACCGATCACGGCCAGGCGTGCGGGAATGGTGTCGCTGACAAGCGCTTCGGTGGAAGTCCAGTAGGGTGACTCTTTCAGGCCCGGAATCGGCGGCACGGCCGGACTGGCACCGGTGGCGACCAGGCAGCGGTCGAACGTTACCTCGCGCTCGCCACCCTCGTTCAAACGGACGACCAGGCTCTGGTCGTCCTTGAAACGCGCTTCACCGTGCAAAACGGTGATGGCTGGATTGCCGTCCAGGATGCCTTCGTATTTGGCGTGCCGCAGTTCATCGACACGGGCCTGCTGCTGGGCCAGCAGTTTGCTGCGGTCAATCGCAGGCACAGTTGCCGCAATACCGCCGTCGAACGGACTTTCCCGGCGCAGATGGGCAATATGGGCAGCGCGGATCATGATCTTGGACGGCACACAGCCGATATTGACGCAGGTGCCGCCGATGGTGCCGCGTTCGATCAGCGTGACCGTCGCGCCTTGCTCGACGGCCTTCAGCGCCGCCGCCATCGCGGCCCCGCCGCTGCCAATGAGTGGCGCCGTCCAAGAACTTGCCGGTCTTGCGGTAGTGCTCGGCCGAGGCCTTTAGTCGCCGGCCGTGACGGCCAGTGGCAGGACGAGGGCGCTGGCGAGCAGAGCGCCGGTGAGTGCGATTTTCATCGTGTTCTCCTTATATGCCTATGGAGATCAGACGGCGACCACGGGGAAATCCACCGTGGGGTCGGCGATGTGGTTGGTGTAGTTGGTGAGCGTGTTCAGCGCGACGTTGGCGATCACTTCCAGTATCAGGCCGTCGTCGAGCCCCGCGCGGCGGTAGTTGGCCATGGCGTCGGCCGACACCACGCCGCGTTGCTCGACCAGCGCGCGGGCAAAGCCGGCGATTGCATCGTCAAGTGCGTTGGCCGCCTGGCCGGTGCGGGCCGCGGCGATGGCCTCTGCCGACAGTCCGGCACCTTTGCCGATCAGGGTGTGTGCGCTCAGGCAATACTGGCAGCGATTGGCTTGACCGGCAGCGAGCGCAACGATCTCGCGCTGGGAGGCATTCAGGCGGCCGGTGCCCAGCGTTTCGGACAAGCCGAGGTAGCCATTGAGCGCCGCCGGCGCGTGGGCCAGCGTGGCGAACAGGTTCGGCACCATGCCAAGCTTGGCTTTGACGGCCTTGAGTGTGGCAGCGGTAGCGGCGTCAGCGGTGTCGATGGTCAGGGGGGCGATTTGGGTCATGTCTATCTCCGTAGTGGGTGAGGTGCAAGAGCACGTGGGCATGATCGCCCTTTGTTTGGTACGATATGGCACGTAAAGTATCAAATACGTAACCTATCGTCTTATATGGAGAGTGGAATGGCGGATCGACTGGCCGGCTTGCTCCGGCACTACTCGCTTTCGGCGCGCGTTTTTCACAGCGGCGCCTTCTGTGGGCAGCATCATTACGCGGCGCCGCATGGCTATATCCATCTGGTGCGGCGCGGCCCGATTACGGCGCGTTCGCCCGTGCATGAAGATCTGCTGGTTACCGAGCCGAGCCTGCTGTTTTATCCGCGCGTGGCGTCGCATCGTTTTGTCGCCGCCCCCGGCGATACCGCTGAGCAGTTGTGTGCGGAGGTCGACCTGGGCGCTTCGACGGGCAATCCGTTGGCCATGGCCTTGCCGTCGATGCTGCTGATTCCGTTGGCGGACTTGCCCGGCCTCGGGCCGACGCTAGAGTTGCTGTTTGCCGAAGCCGAGCGCGACCAGTGCGGTCGGCAGGCCGCCATCGACCGCTTGTGCGAGTTGCTACTGATCCAGTTGCTGCGTTATCTGATGGATGGGCGGCTTGGCGCCACCGGACTGCTGGCGGGCCTGGCCGACCCGAAACTCGCGCGCGCCATAACCGCCATGCACGATGCGCCGCAGACCGCGTGGTCGCTCGAGGCGCTGGCGGCGAAGGCGGGCATGTCACGCGCGCGCTTCGCCGCCGCGTTCAAGGACGCGGTGGGCGTCACGCCGGGCGACTATCTGGCCGACTGGCGGATGAACGTCAGTTGCACCCTGCTCAAGCAGGGGCGGCCGGTGGCGGTGGTGGCCGACCGCGTCGGCTACGGCAGCCCGAACGCTCTGGCGCGCGCCTTCCGCGTGCGCATGGGCTGCGCCCCGCGCGACTGGCTGGCGCAGCAGCGCGGTGACGCGGCGCTCAGCGGTTCGTGAGTTTGAGTTCGATTCGCCGGTTCTTGGCGTAGGCGGCGCCGGTGTTGCGCTCGTCGAGCGGGTGAAATTCGCATCACGCCGGAACAACTGGCGGAACTCCAGGTGGCGATCCGTCAACGGCTGGTCAGTCTGTTCGTGCGGCGCGGCCGGCTGGACAAGGCTGAGTCAGTGGCGCAGGTAGCTGGATGACGCTGTCCCGCCCTGAGCCGACGCTCACAGGCGGGGATTTCCAGTGTCGTCATTGTCGGCTATTGGCCGGCAGCAGCCCGTCGTTGCCTGATGGATCCAACCCCTCCGCTGCTATAGTGCAGTCGGCTTCTGACGTTCAGTGCAGCCGTCTTCTGAAAACGACAAGGATTTTGCTAAATTGCTAGCATCTATGTTATCGAAACTCATTCTTAAAACTGATTCTCAATATGCTTAATCAGCACGGATTATGAGAAAATGCTTGATAGCTTTTATCTAAAAAAACACAATTGGTGATAGAATTTGCTTATTGGGTACGCTCGGGTATCAAAGCAAGACCAAAGCCTTGATCTTCAGTTGGATGCGCTGACGAAGGCAGGCTGTGACCGGATTTTTGAGGATCGAATAAGCGGTAGTATCAATCAGCGCCCTGGATTAAATAGGGTAATGGACTTGCTGCGACCAGGGGATACGCTAGTTGTATGGAAGCTTGATCGTTTAGGTCGGAGTGTTCGCAGTTTGATAGATTTAGTAAATCAGCTACGGTCCCAAGGCGTTGAATTTAAGAGTCTGACTGACTCGATTGATACATCGACCATCTCAGGGAGGTTTTTCTTTAATGTTATGGCAAGCTTGGCTGAGATGGAACGCGAGCTGATAGTAGAGCGAACAAGGGCAGGCTTAGAAGCGGCTAAAAAGCTAGGGCGTCATGGTGGCCGGAAGAGAGTAATGACTGATAGCAAAATATCTGCGGCAAAGCATTTGATTGCAATGGGTATGGATATGAAGTCTGTTGCTAAGGATCTGGGTGTGTCATTGCCTACTCTTTATCGTTGGCTTCCAGTAGCGCTAAATGGCGATATCACGATGAGTCAATTAAATGGAAAATCTTGAGGGTGTATTGGTGAATGGCTCCTCGCCTAAGATCACTGTTCCACTGCTGAATGGTATATGCCCATATTTTACCATGTTTCCATTAGATTTCCCGCAGGCGATTTTGAAAGAAGCAAAGCGTGGAGATCTTGTGTTGGATCCGTTCTGCGGTCGTGGGACAACTAATTTTGCTGCAAGGCAATATGGGCTTGAGTCTGTAGGTGTGGATGCAAGTCCAGTTGCGGTTGCAATTACGGAAAGTAAGCTAGTCCGTGTTGATCCTGATGAAATTATTGCTGAAGCTAGGCATATATTGAGTGGCGATAATGATCCTGCGCTTCCTCAGGGAGAGTTTTGGAATTGGGCGTACGAGTCGTCCACTTTAAGAGATATATGCAAGATAAGAAAAGCATTGTTGGAAGATTGCGGTAGCTCCGTACGTAAGGCCCTGCGAGGCATTATGCTGGGAGCGCTGCACGGACCGATCCAGAAAAAAACGGTTTCCTATTTTTCAAATCAGTGCCCTAGGACCTATGCGCCAAAGCCTCGCTACGCTGTAGGGTATTGGCAAGAGAGATCTATGCTTCCCCCTGCCGTAGATGTCTTGGGAGTTATTTCCAGAAGAGGTGTAAGGTACTTTAATCTAAGCTTGGAAGGTATGGGGATTGCTAGAGTCGGGGACAGTCAGAATATCTCCTCGTTAGTCTCGCCCGTTCACGACAAGAAGTTCAGCTGGATAGTAACGTCTCCGCCGTATTATGGCATGAAAACGTATATACCGGATCAATGGCTTAGGAACTGGTTTGTTGGCGGGTCTGATGTGGTTCAATACGAGCATCCTGATCAATTAAAGCATGGAAGTCCGGATCAGTTTTCGGAGGGGCTCAACACTGTTTGGAAGAATGTGGCGAATGTCTCGGATAATGACGCCCAGCTTGTGATTAGGTTTGGAGGTATATCAGATCGCAAGGCGAGTCCTATTGAAATAATAAAGCAGTCGCTTGCGGGTTCGGGTTGGTATATAGACGAGATACGCGATGCCGGCGTTGCAAGCTTAGGGAAGAGGCAGGCCGATCATTTTCTCAAAAGCAAGTCTAATCCAGTAGTGGAGTTGGACGTTTGGGCTTACAAAAGGTAGATCGCGCTATGGCAAGGCAAGGTAAAGTCGAAACAACAGTTCCTTTAGAGCTTCTTCCCAATGAGGAAGTCAATTTCGTTGATGTCAAACTTAAGCGTAGTGCTACTGATGAGGAACTGAATTCTCGCTATGCTAAGGGGGAAGTTCGTATCGTTACTGAATCGGCCAGGTATTCTTTGGCCGGTATACCGGCGATGCTCAATGAGTACGTTGATGTAGACCCGGAGAGCGAGGGCTCTAATCCATCTGCTGGAATTGCAAAAGAACTGAGATACAAGCTCGATCCTGAGTATCAGAGACGTCATCGCTGGAGCGATGAGCGGAAATCGCGGCTCATAGAGTCTTTTCTGATGAACGTACCGGTTCCGCCGGTTTTCCTTTATGAACGCGATCTAGCAAGATTTGAGGTGATGGATGGCAGGCAGCGTCTGACAGCTCTGAGTGACTTTTACGCCAATAAATTTGCTCTTTGCGGATTGGAATATTGGCCTGACCTCGATGGGAGGAGATATTGTGATCTTCCTAAAAAAGTTAGAGATGGGATAGATAGAAGGTACATATCGTCAATAATTCTCTTGAAGGAGACAGCTTCTACAGAGGAGAAAGCTGCTGAGCTTAAAAAAATCGTATTCGAGCGCTTGAATTCTGGAGGCGTTGAGCTGGGAAGCCAGGAAACACGAAATGCCATATATGATGGTCCTCTCAACAAGCTTTGCCTTAAGCTTTCTAATAACGAAAAGTATAGGGAGATGTGGGGTATACCTGCTAATCCTACCGCCGATCATTCAAGTGAAGAGGAGTTGTTGGCCGAGAATGATGTAGCGACGGTTATCGGCAAGCGGATGTTTGAGAAGATGGAGGATGTAGAAATGATCCTCCGCTTCTTCGCATACAGGCAAATAAAAGAATTTCGGGCTGGATTAAATAAAATTTCGGAGTTTCTAGATAAATTTCTCGTTAAAGGGAATGGGTTTGGTGTGTCAGTTATAAATGACTATGAGGTTGTATTTAATGACACTATTGGTTTTTTGTATTCTGCGCTGGGTGTCGAGGCGTTCCATCTAATTGGCGTCAACGATAGGCCTACTAAAATCGTTTATGATCCAATTATGTTTGTGAGTAATGCCAAGGGGATAGTTTGTTATCGTAAAGCGCTGGTAGCTCATCCAGGCTTTTTGAGGGAGAGCTTGGCCAAAGCTTATTCCGAAAATCGAACAATATTCGCAGGAAGAAAAACCAACTACGCAGATACTCAGTCGCGTAATCATATAGTTTACATGGCTTTTATCGATGCTATTGAAAAGATTCAAGATGGGATAGGGAAGTCATAAATGTATGCGGTCATTTCTGAATTTGACAGCGAGATACAAGACCTAGAATCTTTTGTGAAGTCCATAGGTCCCGTGAACGAGCTTTTGGGGACGGATCAAAATCATCACATTAGAAGCTATCTGACTCTTCGTAGGAGATTTGATCACTCAGCCTTTATAGTATCTCTATATGCCACCTTTGAGCGGTATGCGGAAGGTATAGTGGCTGAATACGCCAAAAAACTGTCTCATTTTAAAAGTTATGAGGATCTGCCTGAGGCATTAACAAACAAATATTTGCAGCGAATATCATTTTTGTTAAGAAGCCAGCTTGGCGAAGGTAGATATAAAGGTGTCACTAAATATACAGTGACTGAGAGTCTTTATAAGTGCTTGGCTGGTGAGGCTTATGAACTAATGCCCATGGCGGTCACTCATCACGACAACAACTTGAGGATGGGTCCTCTTACTAGTCTTTTCAAAGACGTGGGTATCTCGTTGTTTTCTGAGATCTTCCGTAAATCCAAGGATGTAGTTGAGTGGCATCGTAGTGAGGGTGGTTATGAAGGAGAGTTCAGTACTATTGCTAGTCGGGTAGAAGCCCGGCTGGATGACCTGGTTGAGCGAAGAAATGAAATTGCCCATCGTGGAGTCTCTGATGATCTAATCGGCCAGGAGGAGATGGAAAGACTTATTAAGTTCATAAGATCGCTCGCCGATGGAATCTATAAGGTCGTATTAGGCGAGACTTTGCGTGAAGCAATTAGCAGTCAGGCTTTTGTTGCGAGTACAGAAATTATTGATGGTCCCTATGTCAAAGGGACAGTAGTTATTGTTAACGCGTCAAAAAATAAATTGTATGTTGGGCAGCCCTTTATTGCTATTGATCCAGCTGGTTGGGCTGAAAGTGGCAATATTGCCTCAATTCAGATTAATAGAGGGAGCGTTCAGTCAGTCTTGGACTTCAAATGGTCGACAGAGATTGGTGTTGGCCTTGATAGGGCTGTAGTAGATAAGTCCAAGATATTTTTCCTGTATGAAGAAGAGTCAAGCATTTGGGCGCCGATTGTTGGTGATAGCTTGGCTTCGAGTTAGCCAAATAATGACATGGTCCTGCTGTATAGCCTTTTGAGCTAACCTAAAGCCATTTGCTAAAATCTCAGGGGTATTTTAAGTGACGTGTTTGCTGGTCGCTCACTTGGGTGGTGAGATTGTTGTTGTAGCAGATAAGCGAGTGACAGCTTATGGTCAGGAAGGTAATCTTCTTTATTTTGAAGATAGTGAAAACAAAATCACTAGGACGGCTATTGGAATTGTTACCGGCTGTGGTGCTGTTGCTATGTTGGAGCCATTCAAAAACTACATGGCTGATAGTGATATCAGAAACTCGGATTGCGCCTTGGAGCAGATATTGCTAATTAGGCGGAATTATTTTGAGTCTGCGGTCGAATGGGCAAGAGTGGATCTTGATCTTGCTGAGACATCTTGGTTGTTTACTTATCCGACGATCGACGAAAATAGAATTTTAAATCGTGTTGTATTTTTTCATCAGTCAATTAGTGCGGATAAGCTAAGCGTTTTGGAGGAGGGGCGGGTAGCATGCTTTCCCAGCGGGTTCTCATTAGAAGAAGCTCAATCGCTACAGCGTGGCATGCAGAATGTTGTTGATGAGGAACTCGGCATGTCTCCACTAGACCAAGTAAGGGGGAAAGTAATCGGTACCATGTTAGGTGTTATCGAAGAGGTGTCGCTCAGAAGCGATTCAGTGTCGCCCACTTGCGACGTGGCCATTGTGAATGGAACGGACGCTTGGATTGCGACTGATGTAAATTCGAGATCGAATAATATTATTTTTGAAGAGTTCTAGAAATATTAGAGTAAAAGAGATGCCCCTTCGAAAAGGGGCTGTATTTTTAGCTATTCACAAGCTGCCTCGCCAACGCCATCTCAACCGAATCACCATCCTGGTTCAGCGCATCGAGTCCTGACTCTGGAACGTCTCCCGACGTGCTCTGAGCTACCGCGATCTTCTTGGCCATCAGCTGCAGGCAGGTGATCTGCGAGCTACCGGCATAGCCGAAGAACAGCACCCGTACCGCCTGCTTCTGACCGATCCGCCACGACCGGCGCGCTGCCTGCTGCAGGGTGTAGACGTTGTAGCCCGTCTGTAGGAAGACGATGGTCGGGAAGTCCAGCAGATCCAGACCGGTCTTCACCAGCTCCGGGTTGGTGACCAGCACGTCGACGCCACGGTCGACTTGGTCGAGGATCCAATCCTCGCGTCGGGCCGTATCCACCGAAGCACGCAGTACCGCCACCTTCAGACCGGCCTGCTCGAGCAAGCGCTTGAGCCGACTGGTCGTGTCCCGGGTGCCGCTGTAGACGGTGTAGGCCAGCACCTTGCGGCCCAGCGCCTTCTCCTGACGGCACAGCTCGATCAGCGCCTCCTCCTTGGGGCTGGCCTGGTCTTCGTCGAAGATCGCGTCGACCCTGGCCAAGGTGTCCCGGGTCCGAGGGTGTTTCACTACCTCCGGCCGGAAACAGCAGTCCGGCCAGGCCAGCAGCACATTGAGCACCACCCCAAGTAGCGTGGTGTCTCGCCGTGCCAGAGCCTGGCGGAGCTCCGCGGTCAGTTTGCCAGCCAGCTGCCGATAGGCCGCGTCCTGGTGCGCCTCCATCGGGATGTCGACGAACTCCTCCTGGTACGCCGGCAGCACATTGCCGCCGATGTCCTTGAGCTTGAGAAACACGGTAAAGGGCAGCACGAAGCGGTGGATGCCTTTGGGGCCGAAGCCTGGGGCCTTCACCGTCCGTACCGAGAGCTTCTTGCCCC